>JBJEQH010000110.1:0-12799 GCA_051881655.1 Candidatus Heritagella sp.
ACATTAACCCAAAATTTGTTGATTTTTTTAGCAGAAATCTAATGACGAACGGAAAGAAACTTGCTATAATAAGAAAGAAATGAAGGAAAAAGAAGAAAGGTGTTGTCATGCGGCAGGAGCAGATTGCCATTGAAAAACCGGAGCAGATTTCCGCTTTGTTCGGGTCCTTTGACGGGAATGTGAAGATTCTGGAGCAGGAGCTGGGGGTTACCATTCTCAGCCGGGATTCCGGGGTGCGCATCAGCGGGGACGACGTGGCGGTGGAAAAGGCGCTGTCGGTGGTTCGCAGTCTGCTGGCCCTGAGCGCGAAGGGGGAAGCGATTACCGAGCAGAACGTGCGGTACAGCCTCTCCATGGTTCAGGAAGGGGACGAGGGAAAGCTGGAGGCGCTGGCACAGGACTGCCTGTGCATTACCAGCAAGGGAAAACCCATCCGCCCCAAAACGCTGGGGCAGAAGCAGTACTGCGGCCTGATCCGGGACCATACGGTCACCATCTGCACGGGCCCGGCCGGTACGGGCAAAACGTATCTGGCGGTGGCCATGGCAGTCACGGCGTTCCGCGCCCAGCAGGTCAACCGCATTATCCTGACCCGCCCGGCGGTTGAGGCCGGGGAGAAGCTGGGCTTTCTGCCCGGCGACCTGCAGCAGAAGGTGGATCCCTATCTGCGCCCGCTGTATGATGCGCTGTTCGATATGCTGGGGAGCGAGACGTACCAGCGCTGTGTGGAGCGCGGCAGTATCGAGGTGGCACCCCTTGCCTATATGCGCGGGCGCACGCTGGACGACAGCTTTATTATTCTGGATGAAGCGCAGAACACCACCTGTGAACAGATGAAGATGTTCCTGACGCGGCTGGGGTTCAATTCCAAAATGGTCATTACCGGGGATATCACCCAGATTGATCTGCCCGACGGCAAGCGCAGCGGCCTGAAGGACGCGGTGCGGATCCTGAAGGATGTGGACGGAATTGCCCTGCACCACTTTACACAGCGGGATGTCGTACGGCACAAGCTGGTGCAGGATATTATAAAAGCCTACGAAAAAGCAGAAAAACGCGAGGAGGGCACAGAAAGAAAATGGAAAAGATAAGAGTCATCATCACAAATTCGCAGAAAGAAGTCAAAATCCCCACCGGGATGCGCATGCTGGTGCGCCGCTGCTGCAACGCTGTGCTTCGCATGGAAAAATTCCCCTATTCCGCTGAAATCAGCGTGACCTTTGTGGATAACCATGAAATCCGCAAGCTGAATGCGGAATACCGCAATAAGGATATCGAGACCGACGTGCTGTCCTTCCCCATGGGGGAGAACGGGGTGTACGACGAGAACCACGCCACCGGCGCCAAGATTCTGGGCGATGTGGTCATCTCGATCCCCAAGGCGCTGGAGCAGGCCCAGCTGTACGGCCACAGCTTCGAGCGGGAGGTCGGCTATCTGACGGTGCACTCCGTTCTGCATCTGCTGGGCTACGATCACGAAAACGGCGGGCTGGAGCGCGTGCGTATGCGCGAAAAAGAGGAGTATGTGATGGATGAGCTGGGCCTGCCGAGCTCGGGGGCCTATTCCTATGGCGAAAAACCGTAACGGCGGGCTGCGCCGTTTTGCACGGGGATTTCGCTGGGCGTTCTGCGGGATCGGGCGGTGCATCCGGTCCGAGAGGAATATGCGGGTACATACGGTCATGGCGCTGTATGTACTCGTTTTGTCTGCCTTTTTTCCGTTTACCGCCGGCGAGCGGGCCCTGCTGTGGGTCTGCATCGGGATGGTAATGGCGGCCGAGACGTTCAATACCGCCATCGAAAAGCTGTGCGACCGCTTCTGCCCGGAGCATGACGAGCGGATCGGCCGGGTGAAGGATCTGGCGGCCGGCGCCGTTCTGCTGACGGCGCTGGGGGCGCTGGGCGCCGGGATTTCCCTGTTCTGGCGGCCTCAGGTGCTGCTCTCCCTGTGGCAGGGCCTGTGCGGGCAGCCGCTGTGGGGCATCGCCGTCGCCGGGGCGCTGCTTTTGGGCCTGTGGTTTATCCGGGGAAAGGGCTTTTCCGAAAAATAAACGAAAAGGGGGTGAAAATCCCCCTTTCTTCATCCCCGGTTTTGAAAAGGACAAGGAGGAACTATGACCGTTCAAAATTACGAGCCGCCCCAGGAGCGGGCCGCTTTTATCGCGATTGTGGGCCGCCCCAACGTGGGGAAGAGCTCGCTGCTGAACCGGATGCTGGGGGAAAAGGTGGCCATCGTCTCCCCCAAGCCCCAGACCACCCGCACCCGCATTATGGGGGTGTATACCAAGGGGGCGGATCAGATCGCGTTTCTGGATACGCCCGGGCTGCTGCGCGCGCGCAACGAGCTGGGGCAGTATATGGTGAAAACCGTGCTCAGCTCGGTCTCGGGGGTGGACGCCTGCCTGCTGGTGGTGGAGGCCGGCGCGAAAATCAGCCCCGCCGATGAGGAGCTGATCGAAAAATTCCGCCGGGAGGGCCTTCCGGCCGTTCTGGCCATCAATAAGATCGACCTGCTGGAGGACAAGACCCGCCTGATGGAGCAGATTGCCGCTTACGCCGGAAAGTATCCGTTCGAAGCGGTGGTGCCCGTGTCGGCAAGGGACGGCAGCGGGATCGACGAGCTGCTGGAGGAGCTGAAAAAGCTGTGCCAGCCCGGGGGGCACCTGTTCCCGGACGACACGCTGACCGACCAGCCGGAGCGGGTGCTGGCCGCCGAAATGGTGCGGGAAAAGCTGCTGCGCCTGCTGGATAAGGAGATCCCCCACGGGGTGGCGGTGGTGACCGAGCGCATGCGGGAGCGCGAAAACGGCGTGACCGATGTGGACTGCGTGATTTTTACCGAGAAGGACAGCCACAAGGGGATCATCATCGGAAAGGGCGGCAGTATGCTCAAGCGGGTGGGCACCCTGGCGAGGAAGGATATGGAGGCCTTTTTCGGCGGAAAGGTGAACCTGACGCTGTGGGTGCGGGTGAAGGAGGACTGGCGCAACCGCCGGGAGATCCTGCACACCTTCGGCTTTGACGAGAAGGATTTTGAGGAATAAAGCGCCGGCCCATACACAGAAAGGCCGAAATTGCAGTCGCAAAACGTCGAACAAAGAATTATTTTCCGCTCATACTCGCCCTTCTTTGGCGAATACTCTCTTACAGAACCCATCAGAGGGAGGAAGCGGATATGAACGAAGAGACGGCCTGGGGGCAGTTTGCCGCCACCGGCAGCGTGGCCGATTACCTCAACTACTGCCGGACACGGGAAGAGGAGAAAAAGCATGCTGATCGAGACGGACGGGCTGGTGATCCGGGAGAAAGCGGTGGGGGAGAGCGACCGGCTGGTGACGGTTCTCACCCGTGAGGAAGGGGTTCTGCGCGCGTTTGCCCGCCGGGCCAAGAGCCTGAAGGATAAAAAGAATGCGGGAACCGGGCTGCTGTGCTACTCCCGGTTTGTGATCTATAAGGGGAAAGAGGCCAATCAGATTCAGGAGGCCCGCGTGCAGGAGGTGTTCTTCGGCCTGCGGGGGGACATCGGTGCCCTGGCGCTGGCCCAGTATTTCTGCGAGCTGGCCGGGACCGTAGCGCCCGAGGGCGTCCCCGCGGGGGAATACCTGCGGCTGCTGCTCAATTCCCTGTATTTTCTCAGCCGGAAGGCCCGGCCCCAGCCGGTTTTAAAGGCGCTGACCGAGATGCGGCTGATGGCCATGTCCGGCTATATGCCGGATCTGGTGGGGTGCCGCCGGTGCGGCGCGTATGAGAGCGATGAAATGGCCTTTCTGCCCCAGAGCGGGCAGATCTGCTGCCGGAGCTGCCGGGAGCGGGAAGCGCTGCGCGAGCCGGCGGTGCTCCTCAGCCGCGGGGCCATGACCGGCCTGCGGCATACCATCTATGCCGATTTTGAAAAGCTGTTCGCTTTTTCCCTGCCGGAGGAGGAGCAGAAACAGCTGAGCCAGGCGGCCGAACAGTATACATATCAGGTGATGCAGCGCTCGTTCGATACGCTGCAGTTTTACCACAGGATTACGGAGGAATAATCCGGGAAAGAAAGGAATAGGATGAAACAGGAATATGCACAGCGCCACCTTCGTGCGGTGGAGCTTGACAAGATCCTGCAGATGCTGGCCCGGGAGACGGCCTGCAAGGAAGCGGAGGAGCTGGCCCTGGCCATCGAGCCGGAGACCAGCCTGACGGCGGTGGAAAAAATGCTGCAGGAGACCGACGACGCCTATGTGCTGATGGCGCGGTTCGGTTCGCCCTCTTTCGGGGGATTGTGCAGCATGGAGAACGCCCTGCGCCGCGCCCAGGCGGGGGCCGCCCTGCAGCCGTCCGAGCTGCTCCGGCTGGCCGCGCTGCTGCGCACCCTGCGGGGGATTCTCGACTGGCGCAGCCGCAGCGAGGGAGTATCGGTCAGTATTGGCTGGCGCTTTGAATGTATTCAGCCCAATAAGTATCTGGAGGAGAAAATTTTCACCTCGATCGTCAATGAGGAGGAGATCGCCGACGCGGCGTCCGTCAAGCTCGCTTCGATCCGGCGGAAGATCCGCGCGGCCTCCCAGCGGGCCCGGGACCATCTGGATAAGATGATCCGCTCGCCCCAGGTGGTCAAATACCTGCAGGATCCCATTGTGACCATGCGCGAGGGGCGCTTTGTGGTGCCGGTGCGCAGCGAGTTCCGCAACGAGGTGCCGGGCCTGGTCCACGATACCTCGCAGACCGGCGCCACGGTCTTTATCGAGCCCATGAGCGTGGTGCAGGCGAACAACGAGATCCGCCTGCTCCTCTCGGAGGAAAAGGCGGAGATCGAGCGGATCCTGCTGGAGCTGTCCGAGGAGGCGGGCACCTTTGCCGACAGCATTATCGAGAGCACCCGCCATGCCATCGCGCTGAACGTGCTGTTTGCCAAAGGGAGCCTTGCCTATAAAATGAAAGCGGTGCGCCCGAAAGTGAACGGCAGCGGCCGCATCCGGCTGCTGCGGGCGCGCCACCCGCTGATTGATCCGGAGAAGGTGGTGCCCACCGATATTCTGCTGGGGCAGGATTTTGATACCCTGGTGGTCACCGGCCCCAATACCGGCGGCAAAACCGTCTCGCTGAAAACCACCGGCCTGCTGTGCCTGATGGCCATGTGCGGGCTGATGATCCCCGCCGGGGACGAGAGCGAGGTCTCGGTGTTCGACCGGGTGCTGGTGGATATCGGGGATGAGCAGAGCATCGAGCAGTCCCTGTCCACGTTCTCGTCCCACATGGTCAACCAGATCCGCATCCTGGAGCAGGCCGACGAGCGCACCCTGGTGCTGCTGGATGAGCTGGGCGCCGGAACCGACCCCATCGAGGGCGCGGCCCTGGCCGAGGCCATGATCGAAGCCCTGCGCCGGAAGGGCGTGCGGCTGATGGCCACCACCCACTATGCGGAGCTGAAGGCCTATGCCCTGCGCACGCCCGGGGTGGAGAACGCCTGCTGTGAATTTGACGTCAAATCCCTGCGGCCCACCTACCGGCTGCTGATCGGCGTGCCCGGAAAATCCAACGCCTTTGCCATCGCCGGGCGGCTGGGCCTGCCGGAGGAGATCGTCAGCCGCGCCCGGGACCTGGTATCGGAGGAGAGCACCCGGTTCTCCGACGTGGTGGAGAAGCTGGAGGCCGGCCGGCAGAAGCTGGAGGACGAGAAGCAGGCGGCCTCGCAGGCGGCCCGCGAGGCGGAAAAAGCCGAGCGGGAAGCCCAGGCGCTGCGCAGCCGGGCCGAACTGGACGCCCAGCACACGCTGGAGCAGGCCAAGGTGCAGGCCGCGCGCCTGGTCTCTCAGACCCGGGCGCAGGTGGATGCCCTGCTGCAGGAGATGGAGGAGCTGCGCCGCCAGAAGAACAAGCAGGCGGCCAGCGAGCAGAAGGCCCGCCTGCGGGCGGGGGTGCGCCAGCTGGAAAACACGGCGGATCCCATTGACCGCAGCCGCCTCAATGAGGGGTACGTCCTGCCGCGCCCGCTGAAAAAGGGGGACAGCGTGCTGATTTTTGATATCGACAAAAACGCCGTGCTGCTGGAGGATCCCAAGGACGGCACCGTGCTGGTGCAGGCCGGGATTATCAAAACGCGGGTCGATGTGAAAAACCTGCGGCTGCTCACCGAAAAGCAGATCGAAGCGGCAAAGCCCAACCGCCGGGAGCGGCGGGTTACCCGGGCCATGGCCGGGGGCAATGCCCACAACGACAGCGTCTCCCAGAGCGGGCGCCTCAATGAGATTGACCTGCGGGGAAAATCGGCGGAAGAGGCGCTTAGTGAACTGGATCTGTTCCTCGACCACGCGATGCTCAGCAATCTGCACGAGGTCACCGTGATCCACGGCAAGGGCACCGGTGTGCTGCGCACGGCGGTGCAGCAGCATCTGCGCCATCACAAGGCGGTGCGTTCCTTCCGCCTGGGGGCATACGGCGAGGGCGAATCCGGCGTGACCATTGTGGAACTGAAATAAAGAGGGAAAAACGGCCGTGTAAAGAGATTTGCGCGGCCGTTTTCCATGGGAGGGCGATCCGCCGGGGAACCGGCACGAAAGGGGGAAAAGCGGATGAAAAACCACCGGGTGCGCCGGATATGGGCCCGCCTGGCGGCCGGGCTGGCAGCCGGGCTGACCGCTTTGGCGGCGGTCCTCTCCGTACTGATTTTCGCCTTCCCGGGGGAGAGCGGAGGGTGCGAAGACGTATCGGACGGGGAGCTGCTGCGCCGGGCGGTCGGGGCCGCGCTGGCGGACAGCACCTTTTCCATCCGCTGCGAGGAGATTAACGGCTGGCTCTCCCGCCACAGCGATGGGGAGCTTTCGGTCTGGGCGGGGGAGAAACCCGACCAGCTGTGCTTTTCCCTGCCGGTTTCCGTCGGCCCCTTTTCGGCCCGGGCCCACGGGTGCGTACAGATAAAGGAGGAGGACGGGTGCCTGACGGGGACGGTGCAGTCCGTCTTTCTGGGGGCGCTGCCGGTCTCCCCGGCCTGGGCGCTGTCACAGGCACCGCTGCCGGATTTTGTCGCGGTGCAGGGGCAGACGCTGACCGTCTCCCTCCCTTCCCTGTCCCTGGATGCCCTGGGGATTTCGGCCTCGCTTTCCGTTGTCTCCTGCTCCTATGAAAACGGGGTGTTCCGTATCAAAACCGACCCGGCGCTCTCGCTGCTGGGGCAGGCGCTGGAGGGGCTGATGCAAAGGGTCCTCGGGGGATAAAAATCTCCGGGGATGAAATCCGGGAAATAAAATTCCCAGGGGATGAAAATCCCAGGGGATTTTATCTCCGAAGATAAAATCCCCGGTTGACAAACAGAAGAAAATATGGTATAGTATCACCTGTAAAGAAAAAAACTTTACAGACAAGGGGGGCGCAGGCGGTGGCCAAGGATCTCGAGATTTCGTTTTTGTTGGATTTTTACGGCGATATGCTCACGGAAAAGCAGCGCGAAATGATCGAGTATTATTACAACGACGACCTGTCGCTCTCGGAAATCGCAGAAAATCAGGGGATCACCCGCCAGGGCGTGCGCGATGCCATCATGCGCGCACAGGGCCAGTTGAAGGAGATGGAGGAGCGGCTGGGTCTGGCCCGCCGTTTTCACCGGATGCGCGACGGCCTGTCCCGGATCTGCGATGCGGCCGTGGCCATTGAAGGATATAATGAGCAGGCGGGCAGCAATGCCGCCATTTGTGAACAGGTGCGCCTGATTCTGCAGATCGCCCAGCAATTGTGCGAAGAGGAAGAATAGGACACCACCGGGGAATCATCACAGGAAAGGGAGGATCCCATGGCGTTTGACGGGTTGGCCGAAAAGCTCGGCAATGCGTTCAAAAAACTGAAGAGCAAGGGAAAGCTGAGCGAGAGCGACGTGAAGGAAGCCATGCGCGAGGTGCGCCTGGCCCTGCTGGAGGCGGACGTCAACTATAAAGTCGCCAAGGATTTCACCAAAACCGTGACCGAGCGGGCGGTGGGCAGTGATGTGATGGAGAGCCTGACGCCGGCCCAGATGGTGATTAAAATCGTCAATGAAGAGCTGACGGCCCTGATGGGCGGGCAGCAGGCGCGGCTGCAGTCGCCCTCCCGTCCGCCGGCGGTGGTCATGCTGTGCGGCCTGCAGGGCGCCGGTAAAACCACCCATGCGGCCAAGCTGGCCGCCTGGCTGAAGCGGCAGGGGCACCGCCCGCTGCTGGTGGCGGGCGATATCTACCGCCCGGCTGCCATCCGGCAGCTGCAGGTGGTGGGCGAAAAGGCCGGGGCCGAGGTGTTCGAGCGGGGCACGCAGGATCCGGTCCGGACCTCGCAGGAGGCCATCCGTCATGCCCGGGACTACGGCTTTGACTTTGTGCTGATTGATACGGCCGGCCGCCTGCAGATCGACGAGGAGCTGATGGACGAGCTGCGCCGCATCAAAGAGGCGGTGGAGCCCACCGATATCCTGCTGGTGGTGGATGCCATGACCGGCCAGGAAGCGGTGAACGTGGCCAAAACCTTTGATGACCTGCTGGATATCTCCGGCGTGATTCTCACGAAACTGGACGGCGACACCCGCGGCGGTGCGGCGCTTTCCATCCGCGCCGTGACGGGAAAGCCCATCAAGTTCACCGGCGTGGGCGAGAAAATCGGGGATCTGGAGGCGTTCCACCCCGACCGGATGGCTTCCCGGATTCTCGGCATGGGGGATGTGCTCTCCCTGATCGAGGAAGCCCAGAGCCGGATGGACGAGAAGGCCGCCCGCGAGGCCGGCGAGAAGATGATGCAGAACCGCATGGATCTCAACGATCTTCTCAGCCAGTTCGAGCAGGTGAAGAAAATGGGCCCCTTAAAGGGGATCCTCAGCAAGCTCCCCGGCGTGGAAAAGCAGCTTCGGGACGTGGATGTGGACGACCGCATGATCGACCGGATGCAGGCGATCATTCTCTCGATGACGCCGGCCGAGCGCGCCCGCCCGCAGATCATCAATCCCTCCCGCAAAAAGCGCATTGCCGCCGGCTGCGGCATGAAGGTGGAGGATGTAAACCGTCTGCTGCGGCAGTTCGAGCAGATGCAGAAGATGGTCAAGCAGATGAAGGGCGGCAAGGGAAAGCGCCGCGGCATGATGCCGCCGGGCTTTATGCCCCCGATGGGATAACCGAATCTTACTCCAATAGGGGGAGGATCCCCCTTCTTTGGTGAAGAGATATATTCAATTTTTTACTTTATTGTATGTTGGAGGTACACACACTATGGCAGTAAAAATCAGACTTCGCAGAATGGGCGCGAAAAAATCCCCCTTCTATCGCATTGTGGTAGCGGATTCCCGTTATCCCCGCGACGGCCGTTTCATCGAGGAGATCGGCTACTACAACCCCATGGTCGAACCCAAGGTTGTCAAGGTTGACCCCGAGAAGGCCAAGAAGTGGATTGCCAACGGCGCCCAGCCCACGGATACCGTGAAGGTTCTGTTCAAGAAGCACGGCGTGCTGTAATGGTTTGACCGGTAACGCAGACAGGAGGTACATCCATGCAGGATTTGCTGGTATCGATTGCACGGGGCTTGGTCGAAAAGCCCGAGGAAGTTCGTGTGGATGCGGACGAATCCCTGGAGGACGGCACGGTGGTCTATCACCTGCATGTCGCCGAGGAGGATATGGGCCGGGTCATTGGCAAACAGGGCCGGATCGCCAAGGCGATCCGCGTTGTCATGCGTGCGGCGGCCACCCGTCAGGACGGGAAAGTGGTCGTGGAGATCGACTGAAGAAAGCGAGCAAAGGGACTGTGACCGGTGGTGTTGCAGCCCCTTTTCTTTTCCGCTGTGCGGGGAGGAAACGGGAAAGGGGAAAAGGCGTATGCGCAAAGAGTATCTGGAGGCGGGCCGCATTGTGGGCACCCACGGGGTCAAGGGCGAGCTGCGGATGGAATCCTGGTGCGACGATCCGGCGTTCCTGCGCGGGGTGAAGACCCTGTACTGGGATCCCAGCGGCGCGCAGAAGGTGATGGTGCAGCACAGCCGCGTGCACAAGAGCTTTCTGCTTTTGACGCTGGAGGGGGTGACCAGTGCCACCATGGGGGATACCCTGCGCGGCAAGGTGCTGTATTTTAAAAAATCGGATGTGGCGCTGCCGCAGGGCCGCGTTTTCGTGCAGGATCTGCTGCAGTGCGAGGTGTACGACGAGGAGACCGGCCGCCTGTACGGGCGGGTGACGGATGTGATCACCACCGGCGCCAACGATGTGTACGAGATTACCGACGGGCAGGGGAAGACCTATCTGTTCCCGGCGGTTCCCGCCATGATCGGGACCATGGATGTGGAAAACGGCAGAATGACCGTGCGCCCGATCGGGGGGATTTTTGACGATGCGGATTGACCTTCTGACGCTGTTCCCCGAGATGTGCGAAGCGGTGATGAGCGAGAGCATCATCGGCCGCGCGCGCCGGGGCGGGTTTCTGCAGGTTTGCTGCCACCAGATCCGGCAGTACGCCTATGATAAGCACCAGCGCGTGGATGACTGCCCCTTCGGCGGGGGGAAGGGGATGCTGATGATGGCCGAGCCCATCGCCGCCTGCATCGACGACCTGACCGCCCATCTGGGGGAAAAGCCGCACCTCATTTATATGTCCCCGCTGGGGAAGGTGCTGAACCAGCAGCGGGTGCGGGAGCTGGCACAGATGGACAACATCGCCATTCTGTGCGGCCATTACGAGGGCGTGGACGAGCGGATCCTCGATACCTATGTGGACGAGCAGATCTCCCTGGGGGATTTTGTGCTCACCGGGGGCGAGCTGCCGGCGCTGGCGCTGGCCGATGCGGTCAGCCGGATGATCGACGGGGTGCTGGCGGATTCCGCCTGTTTTGAGGAGGAGAGCCACTATGCCGGCCTGCTGGAGTACCCGCAGTACACCCGCCCGGCCGTATGGCGCGGCCAGCCGGTTCCGCCGGTTCTGCTCAGCGGCCACCACGGGAAAATCGCCGACTGGCGCATGGGGCAGCAGCTGCTGCGCACCAAAAATCTGCGCCCGGATATGATGGAAAAGGTGACCCTGGACCGGAAAACGGAGAAGCTGCTGCGAGAGGCGGAGGCGGAAGCGGCCCGCGGCGCGGCGGCTTCGTCAGCGGAAAAATGAAGGCGCCATTTTCCGCCTTTGCACAAATTCCCCATGGGAAAAGGGAAACCGGAAGATTCCGGGAGGGAAAGGCCCCTGTATGACGGCTTGGAACCGCTTTCGTGCAAAATGCGGAAGATTCTTCGGACAAATCCCCTCATTTTTTTCCACTGAAATGGCAAAATGCACAAACGCCGAAAAAACAAAAAACCGGGTCATGTGTAGGAAGCCAAAAATCGCAAAGGTTTGTTGACGAAGGGTCGAATTGTGATATAATAACGGTAATCGAGATAACCTTTCTGTTTTGTGGCAGTCTATTTCTATAGGGTAAGAAGACAAATACCAAACAAGAAATGTAGGAGAGTGAATCACATGTTCGTCAAAGAAGTTATGGTTCAGAATCAGGTCGGTCTGCATGCCCGTCCTGCCACTTTCTTCATCCAGAAGGCCAATGAGTTCAAGTCTTCGATTTGGGTGGAGAAAGAGGAGCGCCGCGTCAACGCGAAAAGCCTGCTGGGTGTTCTGTCCCTGGGCATTGTGGGCGGCACCAGCATTCGCATCATCGCTGACGGTTCCGATGAGCAGGAAGCCGTTGACAGCCTCGTAGAACTGGTGAAGTCCGGCTTTGCCGAGTAAGGCTTCACGAAGTCATCTTGTTTTGCGAAAAAAGGCACCGCTTCGGCGGTGCTTTTTTTGTACCGGTTCGGGGAAGGGGGAGAAAAGGTGGAGGAGAGAAATCCGCATATCCAGCAGCTGCGCCGCCAGGCCATGAAGCTGCCGCTGCATCCGGGGGTGTACCTGATGCACGACAAAACCGGCACCATCATCTATGTGGGAAAGGCCAAGGCGCTGAAAAACCGGGTCAGCCAATACTTCGGCTCGCCCAAAAACCACCCGGAGAAGGTGCGCCGGATGGTCAGCCAGGTGGAGTGGTTTGAGTATATCCTGTGCGACAGCGAATTCGAGGCCCTGGTGCTGGAGTGCAGCCTGATTAAGCAGTACCGCCCCAAGTACAACATCCTGCTGAAGGACGACAAGGGGTATCACTATATCCGCATCAGCCCCGGCGAGTGGCCGCGCATCAGCGAGGCAAAGCAGGTGGCGGAGGACGGCGCTTCCTATGTGGGGCCGTACGTCAGCTCGTGGGCCGTCAAACAGAGCATTGACGAGGCCCAAAAGATTTTTCAGCTGCCCAGCTGCAACCGCCGGTTTCCCCAAGAAATCGGAAAGGGGCGGCCGTGCCTGAACTATTTTATCAAGCAGTGCTCGGCGCCCTGCCGGGGAAAGATCCGGCCCGAGGAGTACCGCGAGCAGGTCAAACAGGCCCTGGATTTTCTGGAAGGGGGCTCGGCCGCGGCGGTCCGCCGCATGACCCGGGAGATGGAGCAGGCGGCGGAAAACCTGGAATTTGAAAAGGCGGCCCGGCTGCGGGACCGGCTGGCGGCCATCCGCAAGATGAGCGACCAGCAGAAGGTGGTGGCCTCTTCGGTGCCCGAGCAGGATGTGATCGCCATGGTGCAGAACGAGAGCGAGCGGTGCTTCGAGGTGTTCCGCTTTCAGAACGGGCGGCTGTGCGACCGCGAGACCTTCTTTGTGAAGGACGGCGGCGGCGATCGGGAGGCCCGGGGGGAATTTCTGCAGCAGTATTACGGCATCCGCGACCGGGTTCCGCCGCGGGTGACGATGGATGATTTCCCCGACGGGCAGGAGCTTTTGGCGCGGTGGCTGGGGGAGAAGGCCG
>JBJEQH010000111.1:0-12769 GCA_051881655.1 Candidatus Heritagella sp.
AATATTGTCGTACACGCTCATGGGAAAGGGATTGGGCTTCTGGAACACCATGCCCACCCGGCGGCGAAGCTGGGTTACATTCATCTTTTTCCCGAAGATATCCACGCCGTCCAGCCGAACGCTCCCCGTAATCCGGCAGCCCTCCACCAGGTCATTCATCCGGTTCAATGTTTTCAGCAGGGTGGATTTTCCGCAGCCCGACGGCCCGATAAAAGCGGAAATCTCGTGCTCGGGCAGCTGCAGATTGATATTTTTCAGCGCCTGAAATTTATCATAAAAGAGATCAAGCCCCTGAATCTCGTATTTTACACTCATTTTTTAACCCCCATTTTCTTTACAAGGAACGACGACAGCGCGTTGATTCCTACCACCATCACCAGCAGTACCACCGCCGTGGCGTACGCCTGGTTGGTGTACAGTCCTTCGTTAATCAGGCAGTACATATGTACGGCCAGCGTCCGGCCCGGCTGCATCACATCGGTGGCGATGTCGGCCGCCGTGCCCGCCGTGTACAGAAGAGCTGCGGTTTCACCGGTGATACGCCCGATCCCGAGAATAATGCCGGACAGCACCCCGGGCATGGCCGCGGGCAGCGTGATCCGGAAGACAGTGCGCAATCGTCCCGCCCCCAGGCCAAAGCTGCCCTCCCGGTAGGAATCGGGAACCGCTTTCAGCGCTTCCTCGGTGGTACGCATAATCAGCGGCAGGATCATAATGGCCAGGGTGAAGGAGCCCGACAGAATCGAGTAATTCCAGTGCAGGCGCAGTACAAAGAAAAGGAAGCCGAACAGGCCGTATACAATGGAGGGGATGCCCGACAGCGTTTCGGCCGTGACGCGGATAACGGAAACCAGCTTATTGCCCCGGCCGGCGTATTCGGTCAGGTAAATGGCGGCGCCAATTCCCACCGGCACGGCGATCAGCAGCGACAGCCCGGTTACCATCAGCGTATTGATAATGGCCGGCATCATGGATACATTGTCCGTTGTATACTTCCAGGCAAACAATTCGGGGGTAAGATTGGGGATGCCCTTAATCAGGACATACACCAGAATGGAGAACAGGATGCCCACCGTGAGAAAGATGGAGAGGAGCATCAGTCCCCGCAGAATCACCGAGACAATCTGCTGCTGGTTGGAGGAAATCTTCTTCACCAGCGTGCATGCTTTCTTTTTCATTTCGCATGCCTCCTTTTCACCAGGGAGAACAGCAGGTTGATGATCAGAATCATGACGAACAGCACCACGGCCGTGGCGATCAGCGCCTCACGGTGCAGGCCGGTGGCATAGCCCATCTCGATGACCACGTTGGCCGTCAGGGTACGCACGCCGCTGATCAGGCTCTCCGGAAGCATCGGCTGGTTTCCGGCCACCATAATGACCGCCATGGTTTCGCCGATGGCGCGGCCGATTCCCAGAATGATGCCGGCCGTGATACCGGATTTCGCCGCCGGCAGCACCGAGAAGAACACGGCGCGCTCTTTGGTGGCGCCCAGCCCCAGGGCCCCCTCATAATAGGATTCGGGCACGGCCCGGATACTGGATTCGGACACGCTGATAATCGTGGGCAGAATCATCACCCCCAACAGAATCGAGGCCGTGAGCAGGCTTTTTCCGCTGCCGCCCACCAGATTCTGCATAATCGGTACAATCACCACCAGGCCAAAAAAGCCGTATACGATCGAGGGGATTCCGGCCATCAGGTCCACGGCCGGCTTGATAATTTTGTACAGCTTTTTCGGGCAGAAGTACGCCAGAAAAACCGCACAGAGCAGCCCGATCGGGATGCCGATGACCATGGCCCCCACGGTGACATAGATACTGCCGATAATCATGGGGAAAATCCCGTATAGTCCGGAGGAGGGCCTCCATTCCATTCCCAGAAGGAATTCAGCCGGCCCAATTTTCCCAATCGTCATCAGACCATTGGAGAGAAGAAACCAGCAGATGATCCCCACGGCCAGAACCGACACGCAGGCCGCGATCAGAAAAAGGATCATCATCGCCGTTTCTTTTACTTTCTGCATCATGAAATCCATCCTGTCCTTTCCTCACACGCGTACCGGCATGTTTAGCCGGCACACCCATTCTCTCTCTGAAAAAACGGCCCGGAGTCAGAGCTTCGGGCCGTTTTATGAAGCGTATCAGAAGGAGGGATTACTGTACCTCTTCCCAGCCGGTGATTTCGCCGACATAGATTCCCTTCACCGTTTCGGCGGCGATTTCTTCCAGGGGGTTGTCATTGTTCACGATGACCGCGATGCCGTCCATGGCGATTTTCTGAGAGTGGATCCCCATAGCCGTTTCCTCGTCCTTCAGCTCACGGGAAGCCATACCGATATCGCACAGGCCGTCGGCCGCCGAGGTCACACCCGTGGTGGAATCGCTCTGCTGTACCTTAATCTCCACACCGCTGTTCAGCGCCTGATAGGCTTCGGCCAGTTTTTCCATAACCGGCGTGACCGAAGAGGAACCCGCTACGGTGATGGTGCCGGTCAGACCGGAGGGCTGATACGCGCCGGTGTTGCCATCGCTGACATACCCGTTATCCTCGACAACCTTCTGGCCGTCTTCGCTCAGGATGAAGGCGATGAAGTCCGCCGCCACCTCGGTGGTCTCTTCCTTGGTTACGATGTTGAACGGACGGGATACGCTGTAGCTGCCGTTCTTCACATTGTCGGTGGTGGCTTCCACACCGTCGATCTTCAGGGCCTTGACCGAATCATCCAGAGAGCCCAGGGAGATGTACCCGATGGCTGCCTTATCGCCGGCTACCGTCTGCATCATAACCGCGGTGCTGTTGGTGATTTCGGCAGTACCAATGGTTTTGTCCACTTTGTTTCCGTCGGCATCCTTTTCCTCAATGCCCAGCAGCTCGATGAAAGCGCCGCGGGTACCGGAACCGTCTTCACGGGAGAGAACATGGATGTCGCCCGTCAGACCGGTGGTTTCCTCTGCGCTGGAATCGGAAGCACTGCTCTCATCACCGGCGGCCGGAGCCTTCTCGGAAGAGCTGCACCCTGCAAAGGACCCAACGGCCATCATGCAGGCAAGCGCCATAGCGAACCATTTTTTTGTTTTCATTGTGAATAACTCCTTTTTTGCTTGGTTTCTTGGTTTCCCTTGATTACGGTACCCAGTATAAAAGGAGCATGTAAAAAGCAAATTCCCGCTGTTGTGTGTTTTTTGTAAAATTTTCGTATAAAAAATCCGCCTGCATTTTCCTCGCTGAAAACACAGGCGGCGCCTTTTATGGCTGAAGAGGGAGGGGGCTTTCCTCCTTTTCATGGACAAAATAAACGGTATCAATCCCCTCTCCCCGGTCGTTCTTTTTCACACAGACGGCTTTCCAGCCGCGCTTTGGGAAGATGTGCATCTGGGCCGCATTGGTGGACCAGGTGCGGGTCCCGATAAAGCGGCTGCGGTCGGGCCGGTTTTCCAGGGCCGTGTACAGAAGGGCGCCGATCCCCTCGCCCCGCCGGGCGGGATCGGTGATCATGGTGGTGGCATAGTCGCAGGGGGCATACCCGGCCAGGTCCGGGCAGCTGTACCCGGTCTTATAGGTCAGAAAGGAGAGGATCTGCCCCTGCTCCTCCGCCAGCAGGAATTTTTGCCCCAGCATTTCCCGCAGGTACTCTTCCACCGAATCCGTCCCATTTCCCCGGGAGAAGTTCTGCTGGCTGGACCCGGTGCGGCAGCGCAGCGACGGGCAGAAGTCATCGGCACAGCTTTCAACCAGAAAGCGGATACGGGCCTCCTGCTGCGGCTGCAGGCTATCGGTCTGTTGAATTTCAATCATGCTGTTTTCCTCACAGAATAAAAAAGAGCAGGCCCTTTCCTTTTTGAAAAAGCGGCCTGCTCCGGTTTCCTTATTTCTTCTTCTGCTTAAAGCCGTCCTTCAGCGATACGGAGCGGTTGAAAACCAGCGCCCCCTCGCGGCTGTCCCGGTTATCCACACAGAAGTACCCCTGGCGCATAAACTGGAAGCTGTCGCCGGGCTTTGCCGATGACAGCGAAGCCTCGACGCGGCTGTCGGACAAAACCGTCAGCGACTGGGGATTGAGAACGGTCAGATAATCGTAGTTGTCGGGATCCGGTACGGAGAACAGATTCTCGTACAGGCGGACCTCCGCCTTCAGGGCCGTGTGCGCATCCACCCAGTGGATGGTGCCCTTGATCTTGCGGCCATCGGCAGGGTCGCCGCCGCGGCTGTCGGGATCATACTCGGCCTGTACCTCGATCACATGGCCCTCTTCATCCTTCACGCATCCCACACAGCGCACAATGTACGCGGTTTTCAGGCGCACCTCGTTGCCCGGGAACAGGCGGAAGTATCCCTTGACGGGCTCTTCCATAAAGTCCTCCTGCTCGATCCACAGATTGCGGGAGAAAGTCACCGTGCGGGTTCCGTCCTCGGGGCGGTTGGGGTTATTCTCCACCTCAAAGGTCTCGCTCTTCCCCTCGGGGTAATTGACGATGGTCAGCTTGACCGGGCGCAGCACCGCCATGGCGCGCTGGGCGTTTTCATTCAGATCCTCGCGCAGGCAGTGCTCCAAAAAGCTGTATTCCACGGTGCTGTTCACCTTGCTGACGCCGTTGCGCTCGCTGAAATTGCGGATGGAAACCGGGGTATATCCGCGGCGGCGCAGGCCGCACAGCGTGGGCATACGGGGGTCATCCCAGCCCGATACATACCCGTTTTCCACCAGATAGCGCAGCTTGCGCTTGCTCATCACGGTGTTGTTGATGCCCAGGCGCGCAAATTCAATCTGGCGCGGCTTGCTGGGCAGGTCCACATTCTGAATCACCCAGTCGTACAGCGGGCGGTGATCCTCAAATTCCAGCGAGCACAGGCTGTGAGTGATCCCCTCCAGCGCGTCCTCGATGGGATGGGCATAGTCGTACATGGGATAGATGCACCACTTGTCCCCGGTGCGATGATGGGCCATGTGGTTAATGCGGTAGAGAACCGGGTCGCGCATATTGAAGTTGCCGCTGGCCAGGTCAATTTTGGCCCGCAGGGTCATTTTCCCGTTCTCGAACTCGCCCGCGCGCATGCGGCGGAACAGATCGAGGCTCTCCTCCATGGGCCGGTCGCGGTAGGGGCTGACCGCCGGGGTGGTCAGATCGCCGCGGTTATCGCGCATCTCGTCGGGGGTCAGCTCGCACACATAGGCAAGGCCCTTGCGGATCAGATCCTCGGCCAGCTCGTACATCTTCTCAAAATAATCCGAGGCATAGAAAAACCGGTCATCCCAGTCGTAACCCAGCCAGTGGATATCCTCCTTGATGGCATCCACATACTCGGTATCCTCTTTGGTGGGGTTGGTATCATCCATGCGCAGGTTGGTGATTCCGCCAAAGCGCTCGGCCGTGCCGAAATCAATATAGATGGCCTTGGCGTGGCCGATATGCAGATAGCCGTTGGGCTCCGGCGGAAAACGGGTGTGAACCGTCATGCCCTCATAAGCGCCGCCCGGCGCCAGGTCCTCTTTGATAAAATCGTCAATAAAGTTGGTGGAAACGACCTCGTCCCCTTCCACCTTTTTCACTTCTTCACTCATCTTCTTCATCCTTTCGCAGGTTTTCTCAGCCCTGTACTTTGGCAAGGCCCAGCCGCAGCCGGCGCAGCGCCTCTTCCCGGCCCAGAATCGCCAGGATTTCCATCGCACCGCCGGGGGTAACCGTCATGCCCGCAGCGGCAATGCGCACGGGCCACAGCAGGGTACCGTTCTTCACTTCCAGCTTTTTCGCCAGATCCATCAGGGTATCGTGCAGGGTGGTCACATCCCACGCCGGTACCTCTTCCAGTACCTGGATGGCCGCCTGCAGCATGGGGCCGGCGTTCTCCAGGTTTGCCTTGCTCTTTTTATTGATAAAGAAATCCACCGGATACTCCGGCAGCTCCCGAAGGAACCCGATCATCCCCGGAATTTCTTTCAATTTGGTCACCCGGGGCTGCAGAATCGAGGTGAGCACCGCCCAGTCCTTCTCCTCTTCCCCGAACACCTGCCGGTAATACGGCAGGGCCATGCGGGTGAATTCCTCCGGTGTTTTCCGGCGCAGATATTCCCCGTTAAACCAGTTCAGCTTCTCATAATCGAAGACCGACGGCGCCTTGCTGATGCCGTCAATGGAGAAAACCTCGCACAGCTCGGGCAGGGTGAACACCTCGCGGTTGTCCTTCGGGCACCAGCCCAGCAGCGCGATATAATTCACGATGGTCTCGGGCAGATAGCCCTCCTCCACCAGACCGTTAAAGCTGGTGGAGCCATGGCGTTTGGACAGCTTGCTGACCGATCCGTCCTCATTCTTGCCCATAATCAGGGGCAGATGCACATAGGTGGGCACCTCCCAGCCAAATGCCTCGTACAGAAGATTGTACTTTGGCGTGCTGGTCAGATACTCGCAGCCGCGCACCACATGGGTGATGTGCATCAGATGGTCATCAATGACATTGGCAAAATTATAGGTGGGGTAGCCGTCGGATTTTACCAGCACCTGATCCTCCAGCTCTTTATTCTCAATGGTGATATCGCCAAACACCGCATCGTGGAAGGTCGTGGAACCCTCGATGGGCATTTTCTGCCGGATCACATAGGGGGTTCCCGCCTGCAGAAGCGCCTCGACCTCCTCTTTCGGCAGATCGCGGCAGTGCCGGTCATAGCCGCCCAGGCCGTTTTCGTCGTGGAGGGAAGCCAGCCGCTCTTTGGTGCAGAAACAGTAGTACGCTTTTCCCTCTTCCACCAGCTGTTTGGCATACGGCAGATACAGATCCTTCCGCTCGCTTTGCACATAGGGGCCGTATTCGCCGCCGTTATCCGGGCCCTCGTCATGATCCATTCCCACCTGGCGCAGGGTATCATAGATCACATCCACGGCGCCCTCTACCAACCGCTCCTGATCGGTATCCTCGATGCGCAGCACAAATTGCCCATGCTGCGAGCGCGCAATTAAATACTCAAACAACGCCGTACGCAGATTGCCCACATGCATAAAACCGGTGGGGCTGGGAGCAAAGCGCGTTCTCACTGTTTTTTCCATGATGATCGACCCCTCTTGCCTTTTCAAAATAGTACCGTTTGATTATATACCAAAATCGCCGCAGTTGGCAACAACTGCGGCGAAAATTCTCCTTCTTTTCCCCAAAACCGGGGGCGGCCGGATTAAAACTGTCCGGTTTCGATCAAATAGGCGATATATTCCTCCAGGCACATATCGTGCTGGACCATATACTGGGCGTGTTCCTGTCCCACATAGCGGAAGTGCCAGGCTTCAAACTGAATCCCGGTGACCGCCTCCTTCCCCTGGGGATACCGCAGGATAAACCCATAATCCGCTGCGTGCTCACACAGCCATTCGTACTCCTTGTCCTCAATGGCGGTCACCCCGTTTAGATCAATCGCAAGGCCCGTATTGTGCTCGCTGTAACCGGGAATCGTCATGGTCTGCAGGGCTTTTTCCAATGCCTCCTCCTCGGAAAGGCCGTCCTCCCGCATGTGGCGGCTGACCTCTTCATCAAGGAGATCCTGCTGTTTCTCCACGCTGCGGTAGGCGGAGGAAATCCACAGCGTATATCCGTTTTCATAGGCGTCCCGCTGCATCTCCTTATAGGCATCACAGATCCGCTCGTCCATCTCCACATCGTCATACTCGACCACGTTCACCGTATAGCCCTTCGGCACGGGATTTTGGGGATTGACCAGCAGCAGCCGCCAATCGCTGCTCTGCTCCTCAAGCACCAAACCGGCGGGATCCACCCGCTGGGACTGGGAGCTCTCTGTTTTGGATGTTCCCCCGCTTTTGGCGGAATTTTCCGAGGAAGCGGGCGGATTATCCACCCGGGAGGAGGCGGAATCCGATAAGGGGGGAGAAAATGCCTGTAGTAAAAACGCGATAACCCCGGCCAGCAGCAGCACGGCCAGCACCCCGAGAGCCACCACCGCTATTCTCTTTTTTCTGCGAATTCTTCGGTAACGGGAGTTTTTTCCGTACTTCTGGCCCATGCAATTCGTATCCTTTCTCTCTTTCGTATCGCCCTTTTCTGCTCTTATTTTCTGCCCCTATCATAACACAGATTTTTGAAAAAAAGCAACGTGTGCCCTGAAAAGAAAATGCAAAATATCGGTATGTATCGAACGGGAAAATCCCCGTCCGACCGCCGCTTCAGCGGCGCAATTCCAGATTTTGCAGCAGCCGGCGCACGTCTTTCTCACTGCGGTATTCTCCCACATGCTCTTCCAGCCCCAGCCGCTGCTCTTCACTGGCGCAGAGAAGAGGATCGCTTCTCCGGTACAGACCCATCAGTCCCAGCGAAAAATCCGGTTCCTCCCCCTCGTAAATCTCATACGGCCACATTCCTCTCACCCCCGGTGATTAGAATGCCAAAGCGTCCGCCTTCCTATTCCCATAAACAGAAAAATCCTCCTCCCGTTTGTTTCAGCGGGAAGAGGATTTTGCGGAACCTGTTTTTACCGGAAGAATTTGTTGTGCACCGCCTGCACCGCAGCGTCGGCCTCGCTCTCGTCAATCAGGACCGAAATTTTAATTTCGCTGGTGGAAATCATATGGATATTGATATTGGCGCCGTACAGCGCTTCAAACATATCCGCCGCCACGCCGGGATGCGACTCCATCCCCGCGCCCACGATGCTCACCTTGGCCACATGCTCGTTATACACCACACTGGTGGCCCCCAGCGCCTCGGCATAGGGCTCCAGCAGATCCAGCGCCAGCTTGAGGTTATCCTGCGCGATGGTAAAGGAGATGTCCTTTGTCCCGTTGCGGCCCACCGACTGCAGAATAATATCCACATTGATATTTTTGGCCGACAACTTGCTAAAGACGCGGAACGCCAGGCCCGGCTTATCCGGCACCCCGATAATCGAGATCCGTGCAATATTGGTATCCTTGGCTACACCGCTGATCAGCATTTTTTCCATTTTGGTTATCTCCTTTACAATGGTACCCGGCTGTTTTGTGATACTGGAGAGGACTTCCAGCTCCAGGCCGTATTTCTTCGCCATTTCTACCGAACGGTTGTGCAGAACCTGCGCCCCCAGAGTTGCCAGTTCCAGCATCTCGTCGTAGGAAATCATCGGCAGTTTGATCGCATTTTCCACTTTACGGGGATCGGCCGTGTACACGCCGTCCACATCCGTATAAATCTGGCACAAATCCGCTTTCATCACACAGGCAATCGCCACTGCGCTGGTATCGCTGCCGCCGCGGCCCAGGGTGGTCATATCGTCATAGCGGTTAATCCCCTGAAACCCGGTTACAATGACAATGTTGCGCTTATCCAGCTCTTTGCGGATGCGCTGCGGATCGACGGTTTTAATCCTCGCATTTCCGTAATCCGTGGTGGTGATGAAGCCCGCCTGCCATCCGAGAAGGGAGACCACGGGGTACCCCATCTTTTCGATGGTCATGGCCAGAAGAGAAGCGGACATCTGCTCGCCGGCCGTGAGAAGCATATCCATCTCCCGCTTACTGGGATGGTCATTGACCTCGGCCGCTTTGGCGATCAGATCATCGGTGGTATCGCCCTGCGCGGACACCACAACCACCATGTCGTTTCCCTGCTTATATTTTTCCGTGATAATTTGCGCTACGTTTCTGAGGCGGTCGGCATTGGCCACCGACGTGCCCCCAAACTTCTGCACGATCAAACTCATAAAAAAACCTCCGGTATTTACTCAACTGTAATGCGCGCACCGTGGGGATCGGCTGCCAGAATTTCGGTTTTCCAGTTCTCGATTCCCTTCTGCGCAAGCTGCGCCTGGATCTGGGTGAGGAAACGGTCGGCCTCATCCGACGGAACCAGGGCGATGATGGTGGGGCCGGCGCCGCTGACATAGGTTCCCAGCGACCCCAGCTCGTAAGAAATGCGGAACACCTGATCGTAGTGCTCAATCAGGCCGCTGCGGTACGGCTGATGCAGCCGGTCCTGTACCGCAACCCGCAGGTTCTCAATTTTTCCGGAAAAAAGCGAGGCCGTCATCAGCGCCGAGCGGGAGAGGTTGTAGACCGCATCCTCGCGGGTGTAGGTATCGGGCAGCATTTTCCGGGCCAGCTCTGTCTTCAGCTCAAACGGGGGAACCAGAACGGCAAAGCGGATTTTATCCGATACCGGCACACTGACGCTGTACACGCGCTCGCCCTCCATGGCCGAGGCCACCAGCCCGCCGGAAATCGCCGGGGTGGTGTTATCCGGGTGCCCCTCGATTTTGGCGGCCATGCGGATCAGATCCTTCTGGGAAAGGGGATTGCCCAACATGCGGTTGGCGCCCAGGATTCCCGCCACAATGCAGGCCGAGCTGCTGCCAAGACCGCGGGCCATGGGAATGTTGTTCTCCTGCCGGATTCTCAGCCCCGGCAGCTTGTGGCCGCACTCCTCAAACAGGCGCTCGGCCGCCCAATAGATCAAATTGCCCGAATCGGTGGGAACTACCGTGTCATCCAGCGAAGCGATATCCACCGTGTCCCATTCTTCCATCCACACGCGGTTGCACTTGGTCAGCGCAATCCCCAGGGAATCAAAGCCCGACCCCAGATTGGCCGAAGTTGCCGGTACGTCAATTCGCATCATATAACATCATCTTCCTTCACGATTATTCTATTCGCCAAACCCGCGAACGGCCCGTTCTTACAGATCGGCAATGCGGATGGTCATATCCACCTGGGCGCCCATCTGCTGCAGCTGCTGCAGTTTTTCCTCGATGACCGCTTCGCTCATCAGCTTCTCCGTATAGAAGGCCAGCTCGTTTTCCGGAGCATCAAAACGCGACAGGCGGGATACGCCGCCGAACAGGGCGTCTGCCTTATCAAACAGGGCATCGCAGTCCTCGGCCGCAGCGCGGACGTACATCAGCGTCTCGTTCTTCCGGTAGTCCTCCACATAGTCGGCCGTGGCATCGTCCCAATACAGGTATTTGCGCGCCTTCACATGCTTCACGCAGTCGATAATATCGGCCACCACCGCGCTGGCGGTGGGCAGCTTGCCGGCGCCCTTGCCGTAGAACACCACGTCTCCGGTCTCGTCGCCGCGCACCAGAATGCCGTTGAACACATCGTCCACATTGGCCAGCTGGCTCTCGCGGGGGATCATCATCGGGGCCACCATAATCATGATCTTCCCGTCGTCAGTGTGCTTCACCGAGCCGATCAGCTTGATCACGCCGCCCCAGGCATCCGCATACTCCACATCGCTGAGGGTGACCCTGGTAATCCCCTCGGTATGAACCCACTCGGGATACACATGCTTGCCAAACGCCAGCGACGCCAGGATGCAGATCTTGCGGCAGGCATCGTACCCCTCGATATCCGCGGCGGGGTTGCGCTCGGCATAGCCCAGCTTCTGGGCCAGGGCCAGCGCATCCTCAAACGTCATGGATTCGCGGATCATCTTCGTCAGAATAAAGTTCGTGGTGCCGTTGAGGATTCCGGCGATTTCCAGCACCTCATTGGCCGCCAGGCACTGGCTGATCGGGCGGATAATCGGGATACCGCCGCCCACGCTGGCCTCGAACAGGAAATTGAGGTTATTCTTCTGGGCAATCTTCAGCAGCTCGGCGCCTTTGGCCGCCACCAGCTCTTTGTTGGAGGTCACGACGCTCTTGCCGTTTTCCAGGCAGGCCTTCACATAATCATAGGCCGGATGCAGCCCGCCCATCACTTCTGCGACAATTTTCACCTCGGGATCCTGCAGGATCTGATTGAAATCCTTGGTAAAGCGGTCGTGCAGAGGACTGTCGGGGAAATCGCGGATATCCAGAATGTATTGAATCTCAATTTCTTCCTTGGCGCGGCGGGCGATGCTCTCGGCATGGGAAGTCAGCACTTCCGCCACACCGGAGCCCACGGTTCCATGGCCCAAAATAGCAACTTTCATCATCAGTCATTTTCCTCCTTATATGTCAAATCTTTTCAAACTATTCATCCCCAATGCTCTGAATCGAAAGGACCCCATCCAGACACTGCAGCCGCTGCAAAAGCGCATCAACGGTCAGATCCATGGAATCAATCCGGGCCGAAATGGATACCAGCGCCCGGCCGTCCACAGGGATGTTCTGGTTAATGGTCAGAATGTTGGCATTGACCGCATGAAAAACGGAGATGAGGGTCATCAGAACCCCCGGCCGGTCCTGCAAAACCGCCTGAACCGTTAAAATCCGGGTCGTCTGCTTTTGGCTGTAGGGGAAAACTGCGTCTTTGTACTTATAATAGACACTGCGGCTGATCCCGGCCATGCGCACCGCTTCCGAAGTGCTGGAGGCCTCTCCGTTTGCAAGGATCTGCTTCACCTGCAGAACCTTGCCGTACACCTCCGGCAGGGAGCCCGCCTCGACAAGCAAATATGTGGAATTCTTCATTGTCCACCACCCAAAAACTACTGTATTACCGTGATATACAGATTACCATGTTTTCGGTCTTTTGACAAGGGAAGAATCCGGCAGGAATGGGTCACATTCGATCAAATTCCTGTGCAAAACCACGAAAGTCGCCGGAATCTCCCGGCACGGGATGGATCCGCTCCCCTTCAACTGCCCAAGAAAAGGGGCACTGTCCTCGGCTTTTCGGCCGTACAGTGCCCCTTCTTCACAGGAAAAGTTCACTCTCTTGGAAACGTTCCGTGTCCGCTTCCTCCCCCCTGCAGATCGGAGGATTCCGGATCTTCCGACGGCTGCGGGGGTTCCTGCGTCGGTTCTACCGGCGTGGGAGTGGGTTCGGGTGTGGGGGGGGGAGGGGGCGTGGGCGTCGGCGTCGGG
>JBJEQH010000112.1:0-2826 GCA_051881655.1 Candidatus Heritagella sp.
CGGTGGAGGAGGGGGAAAAGGCGAGCCTTATGGCCCGGCTCTCCCCCTATCGAGCGGCCGCTTCCTTTGTCCATACCGGATCGCCTGCCTGCCCGCCGACGGATCTGACCGAAGCCCTGCACGGCCACACCACCGTGATTCTGGGCCCCCATAACAGCGGGAAGCTCTCCCTGCTGCGGCAGCTTCTTCCCCCACAAGTGCCCTGTTCCCCTGCGCCCGGCGGCCGGCTGTACCGCATTGGGGAGGAAACCCGGCTGATCGACACCGCGGAATTCGGTGATTTCGCTTTTTCGGACAGTACGCCGCAGGAACGTAACGCCGTTTTCCCCGAAATCGCGGCCATGGCGGAACAGTGCCGGTACCGCAGCTGTACCCACAGCGGGGAGGACGGGTGCCGGGTGGCCGCAGCCATCCGGGAGGGAACCATTCAGGCGCGGCGCTGTCGCCTCTATCAGCAGTGGACCTCCCCCTCCCATCCCGCGGTGATTCCCAAAAGCCGGCCGGATTACCGCGTTTCCCCCTGCCGGGAGACCTTCTCCTGCAAGGTGTGCGGCGCCGTGGTTCAGCCGGAGGACGCGGGAACCCAGCACCGCAATCACTGCCCGCGGTGCCTGAGCAGCCTTCATGTGGATGAAAAGCCGGGGGACCGTGCATGCCTTTGCCATGGGATTATGGACCCCATCAGTGTATGGGTGCGAAAAAACGGGGAATGGGCCATTATCCACCGCTGCCGCTCCTGCGGTGTGCTGCACGCCAACCGCATTGCGGCCGACGACAACCCCGCCCTGCTCCTCTCCATGGCGGTAAAGCCCCTCTCCTGTACGCCCTTCCCCCTCAGCCGGGTGGAATCCCTCTTCCCGGACGATGCCCCTGTGTAATTCTTTCCATGCAAAAACCGGGTGGACAACAGCGTCCACCCGGTCGTTTTTTTCTTATTCTTTTCCGTTCCAGCAATAGGTACACAGCTGGTCGGCATCAATCCCAACGGCCTCGATCATGTCATCCAGGCGATGGTACCGCAGCGAGGTGAAGTGCAGCTTCTCGCAGATCTTCTCCACCATTTTCTCGTACTTTTCGCTGTCCGGATCGGCGTACTCCCGTACCACCTCTTCACTGGCCTCACATCCCTCCAGCTCATTGATCACGCGGCGGGCGATCAGCTCCATTTCGGAGGTCGAGCGGGAGAAATTCAGGTATTTGCACCCGAACAGCAGCGGCGGGCAGGCAGGCCGGATATGCACCTCGGTGGCACCGCTCTCATACAAAAACTCGGTGGTTTCGCGCATCTGCGTCCCGCGTACAATCGAGTCGTCAATCAGCAGCAGGCTCTTCCCTTCGATCAGGTCATGCACCGGAATCAGCTTCATTTTGGCAATCAGGTTCCGTTTGCTCTGATGGGTGGGCATAAAGGAGCGCGGCCACGTCGGGGTATATTTGATAAACGGCCGGGAGAAGGGAATGCCCGACTCGTTGGCGTATCCGATCGCGTGGGCAGTGCCGGAATCGGGCACACCGGCCACAATATCCGGATGCACATCATCCCGCCGGGCCAGAAGACGCCCGCAGTTATAGCGCATTTTTTCCACGCTGATCCCCTCGTAGGAAGAGGAGGGATAGCCATAGTACACCCATAGGAAGGTGCAGATCTTCATCTTTTTGCCCGGAGCCACCAGGGTTTTTACCCCCTCCGGCGTCAGGACCGCAATCTCGCCGGGGCCCAGCTCCCGGTAATCGCGATACCCCAGATTGAGATAGGCAAAGCTCTCAAAACTGGCGCAATAGCCTTCCTCCTTTTCGCCCAGAACAATGGGGGTGCGGCCCAGCTTGTCGCGGGCGGCATACACGCCGCGGGGCGTCAGGATCAGCATGCTGAGGGATCCCTCGATCAGCTCCTGCGCATAGCGGATTCCCTCGATAAAATTCTCCTTCTGGTTGATAATGGCGGCCACCAGCTCGGTGGGGTTGATTTCGCCGTTCTGCATTTCAAAAAAGTGGGTGTTGCCGCGGATAATGGTATCCACAATGCTGCCGGCGTTGTTGATCTTTCCCACCGTGGTAATGGCAAAAGTACCGTGATGGGAGCGAACCAGAATCGGCTGCGCTTCATAATCCGAGATACAGCCAATCCCCAGCGTACCGTGCATACTGTTTGATTCGCTGGTAAACTTGGTCCGGAACGGGGCATTTTCAATATTGTGAATCGCCTTATCAAACCCGTTCTTCTCATCGTACACCGCCATACCGGCACGGCGGGTTCCCAGATGGGAGTGATAGTCCACGCCGAAGAAAAGATCAAATACACAGTCTTCTTTTGATGCTACGCCAAAAAAGCCGCCCATACACACACCTCTGTCTTCATCCGTTCGATTTCTTACACAGCACGGGGTCTATTATACCAAAAAAATCCGGCCGGGAAAAGGTGCCGGACAAAAAATCGCATTTTGTAAAAAAACGTCGGTCATCCCCCGGCAAAATCATAATTTATGCCCGAAGATTTTCTCCCCCTTCTTTGCCCCTTTCCCCTTTTCTTCCCGGCGGGCTTTCATGGGCAGCGCCATGGGCGGCCACTGTGCAAAGGGCCCCGCCCGGCAGAAAAGTTCCCCTCCCGCTCCTCCTTTTGGGCCGCCGCCGCCCGAAAGCCGGGGCCCCTGCGGAACCATTCCGCCGCGCTTTTTGCCCTCTCTTTTACAGAAAAAAGGGAAAAAACAAAATTTTTTTAAAAAAGGGCTTGCATTTTCCCTTTGAATACCGTATAATAAGCAACGTTGCGACCGGGTGTGGCGCAGTTGGTAGCGCGCTTGACTGGGGGTCAAGAGGCCGTGAGTT
>JBJEQH010000113.1:0-2818 GCA_051881655.1 Candidatus Heritagella sp.
AAAAAAGCAACCCAAATTTCCAAGAAATTTTACTTTTTACGGGATTTCACTTTTCAGAGGAATGGGACGCCCGGGTTTTAGGGCTGTTTGCGCGCCTTTTTGGCGGCCTGTTTTTTGGGATCAACGGCGCCGTTTGTCTCCACATAGCGGCAGAAATCCCTCATACAGCACACGTCGCACTTCGGCTTGCGCGAATCGCACACGGCCCGTCCGTGCAGAACCAGCCGGTGGCAGAAATCGTTGCTCTTCTCCGGCGGCAGAATGGCCCGCAGGTCCTTTTCCACTTTGAAGGGGTCCGTCTCGTCCGTCAATCCCAGCCGGCCGCTGATGCGGATGCAGTGGGTATCGGTGACCACGGCGGGCTTTCCGAAAACGTCGCCCACAATCAGGTTGGCGGTTTTGCGGCCCACGCCCGGCAGTTTGACCAGCTCTTCAATGGTGTCGGGTACCACGCCGCCGTACTCATCCCGCAGCTTGCAGCACAGCAGGAAGATGTCGCGGGCCTTGCTTTTGTACAGCCCGCAGGAGCGGATGTATCCGGCGATTTCCTCCGGGGAGGATGCACAGTAGTCCTCCAGGGTGGGGTAGCGGGCAAACAGGGCGGGGGTGACCATATTCACACGGGCATCGGTGCACTGGGCGGCCAGCCGCACCGAGATCAGCAGCTGCAGGGGATCCACATAGGTCAGGGAACATTCGGCGCCGGGGTATTCTTTTTCCAGGGCCAGCACGGCAGCCTGGGCCTTTTCCTTCCGGTTCATGGGGGAACGCCTCCTTTTCGTATCCATTGTCCTTATTGTACCGCAGAAAGCCCGTTTTCGCAAGAGCCCGGATTCCCCCGTTTATGAATGAAAAAGATCGGGTTCCTGCACAGCCGCAGGGCGAAAACAGGGGATTTTTGGGGCTTGACGCCAAAGAAAACGGGGTGGGGGCGGTTTTCTGCAATCGGGCGGATTTTCTGTTGCAAAAGCGGGCGATTGTGTGTATAATCAGATTGATCAGGGGCCGGTACCCCCTGCTGTGCGGAAAAGCGCAGAAAAGAAAGGAAGGATAGTCATGTATCAGGATATGATGGATACCATTGGGTTTATTGAGGGAACCGATCCCGCCCTGGGGGCTGCCATGCAGCAGGAATTGCAGCGCCAGCGCCGCAATCTGGAGCTGATCGCCTCGGAGAATATTGTCTCTCCGGCGGTAATGGCGGCCATGGGGTCCATTTTGACCAATAAATACGCTGAGGGTTACCCGGGCAAGCGCTATTACGGCGGCTGCCAGTTTGTCGATGTGGTGGAGGATATTGCCCGCCAGCGCGCCTGCCAGCTGTTCGGGGCCGAGCATGCCAATGTGCAGCCGCACTCGGGCGCCCAGGCGAATATCGCCGTGTACTTTGCCCTGCTGCAGCCCGGCGACACGGTGATGGGCATGAACCTCTCGGAGGGCGGCCATCTGACCCACGGCTCCCCGGTCAATCTGTCCGGCAAATACTTTAATTTCGTTTCCTACGGCGTGGATCCGCAGACCGGCCGCATTGATTACGACAAGCTGTACGAGCAGGCCATGCAGGTAAAGCCGAAGATGATCGTCTCCGGCGCCAGCGCCTATCCCCGCGCCATTGATTTTGCCCGCATCCGCGAGGTCTGCGATGCCTGCGGAGCGCTGATGATGGTGGACATGGCGCACATCGCCGGTCTGGTGGCGGGCGGTATGCACCAGAGCCCGGTGCCCTATGCCGATGTGGTGACCACCACCACCCATAAGACCCTGCGCGGCCCCCGCGGCGGCCTGATCCTGTGCAAAGAGCCCTATGCCAAGGCCATCGACAAGGCCATTTTCCCCGGCACGCAGGGCGGCCCGCTGATGCATGTGATCGCCGGCAAGGCCGTGTGTCTGGGCGAAGCGCTGAAGCCCTCGTTCAAGGTATACGCCGGGAATATCGTGAAGAACGCCCAGGCGCTGGCAAACGGCCTGCAGTGCCGCGGGGTGAAGCTGGTCTCCGGCGGAACGGATAACCACCTGATGCTGGTGGATCTGACGGGCCTGGAGCTGACCGGCAAGAAGCTGGAGCGCCGTCTGGATGAGGTGAACATCACCGCCAACAAGAACACGGTGCCCGGCGAGCAGCGCAGCCCGTTTGTGACCAGCGGCGTGCGCCTCGGTACCCCGGCGGTGACCACCCGCGGGCTGAAGGAAGAGGATATGGACGTGGTGGCCGAGTGCATTGCCATGGCCATGGAACCGGACTTCGGGGAGAAGGCCGGCGAAATCCGCAGCAAGGTGCACGGGATCTGCGAAAAGTATCCGCTGTACGAATAAGAAAAGCCCAAAAATGGGGGCGCGTATTTTTACGCGGCCCCTTTTTTCGGTTTTGGGAAAAGATCGTTTACAATTTTCCGTAAAACGTGTACAATAGAACTATCGTTCCGCCATCCGGCAATAAGGAACCGTGATTTTGGAAAAAGGGAAGGAGCCGCAGGTACATGGCTTTTTGGAAAGATCTTGTGAAAAAATTTCGGGGAGAGGAATCCCCCGCTTCTGAATATGGGAACCAGCCGGAAACCGTGACCGCTCCGGCTGCGCCGCCGGCCGCCCCGGCCGCAAAACCGCCGGTGCCGCCCATTGCGGATCCGGCCGCCGTTTACCGCAAAATCCGGATACAGGCGCTGAGCACGCCGCCGGAACCGGAGGCGAAAGGGGACGAGCCGCCTTTTTACGGGGCGGTGGTCGATATCGCCTCGGAGCAGGGGTGCACCACGATGGTGTGCCGCTATCCCCAGGAAGTGGATCTGTATACAAAGCGCGGGGATATCATGATGGGGGT
>JBJEQH010000114.1:0-2803 GCA_051881655.1 Candidatus Heritagella sp.
TGTCCGATACCGGGCGGTATGCCCGCTATTTCCGCTTTATGATGGAACGCGGCTTTTATATCGCTCCCTCCCAGTTCGAGGCCATTTTTCTCTCCATGGCGCACGCGGAAAAGGAGCTGCAGGGATTTATCGCGGCAGCGGCCGGATTTTTGAGGGAGGACAGGTAAATGGCGGAAAAGGAATTTGGCTGTCTGCACCTTTACTGCGGCGACGGAAAGGGAAAGACCACCGCGGCCGTGGGGCTGGCGGTGCGGGCCCTTGGCCAGGGAAAACGGGTGCTGTTTGTCTCTTTGATGAAAGGAACACCGTCGGGTGAGCTGAAAATTCTGGAGAGCCTTCCCGGATGCCGGGTGCTGTATGGAAAACAGGATGCGCGGTTCTCTTTTCAGATGGATGACCGGCAGAAGCGGAAAACCCGGGACCGGCAGAACCAAACCCTGAGGGAAGTGGGGAAGAGGGTGGAAAACGGCGAATACGACATGGTGGTGCTGGATGAGCTGTGCTCGGCCCTCTCGGAGGACTTACTGGACCGGGAGCTGGCAGACGGGCTTCTCGCTCAGTGCCGCGGAAATGTGGAGCTGGTGGTGACCGGCCGGAATCCGCCGCAGGCGTATCGGGATCAGGCGGACTATCTCTCGGAGATCCGGGCTGTCCGTCACCCGTATGAAAAGGGCCTTCCCGCCCGCCGCGGGATTGAGTGGTAGGGCGGGGGAAGCGGAAAATTTGACAATTCTCCGTCCCCTGCTTATAATGAAACATATTACGAAAATGGAGGGGTCTGCCTGTGCTTACGATTACCTTCTGTATCATTGCGCGCAATGAGGAAAAGGCGCTGCCGGGCATTCTTGCCGAGCTGCAGGCTCAAACATATCCCAAGGAAAAGATGGAGGTGCTGTTGATCGACAGCATGTCCACGGACAGAACCCGTGAGATTATGGAGGATTTTGCCGCCCGGCAGGCGGGGGCGTACCGGTGCCTGCGGGTTTTGGAAAATCCCAGGAAAATTCTGGCCGCCGGGTGGAATGTGGCGCTGGAAGCCTTTACCGGAGACGCCATCCTCCGTGTGGATGCCCATGCCTCGATCCCGGCCGATTTTGTGGAGAAAAACGCGGCCTGCTTACTGGGGGGCGAGAACGTATGCGGCGGCCGCCGTCCCTGTGTGCTGCAGGAGGAAACTCCCTGGAAGAAAACCCTGCTGCTGACGGAAAATTCCCTGTTCGGCAGCAGTATCGCCCCTTACCGCCACAGTCAGGAACACGAGTATGTGGATTCCCTGTTCCACGGCTGCTACCGGCGGGAGGTTTTTGAGACCGTGGGGGGCTATAATGAAGAACTGGTGCGGACCGAGGACAATGAGATGAATTACCGGATCCGTGCGGCCGGGTACCGGCTGTGCTATGATCCCAATATTTTCTCCCGCCAGTTTGTGCGCAGCTCGCTGCGGGGGATGATGCGCCAGAAATTCGGGAATGGAAAGTGGATTGCCCTGACGGCCGGGGTGTGTCCCGCCTGCCTGTCGCTGTACCACTTTGTGCCGGGGGCCTTTGTTCTGGGCATTGTGCTCACTTTGATCCTGGCGCTGTGCGGGTTCCCGCTGCTGGGGTATCTGATGTGGGGGCTGTATGCGCTGCTGTGCATCGTGATGACGGCCTGCTGCGCGAAGGACAAAAACTTTCAGCCGCTGTGCCTGTGTATGCCCTTTTTGTTTCTGCTGCTGCATGTTACATACGGTGTGGGCACCTGGGTGGGCTTTTTCCAACTGCCCTTCTGGAAGAAAAAGCATCATAATGGGCAGAGCCGCCGCACCGAGGAAATCCGCCAGCTTCTGAAAAAGAAAAAGGAAAAGAGGGATCGAGCGTGACGCCGGATAAACAGCTGCGCGCCCTTCAGCTGGAGGGACTGCGCATGGCCTCGTATATTTACGATTTCTGCAAACGGAATCATCTCCTGATCTATTTCTGCGGGGGGTGCTGTATTGGCGCCCGCGGCACGGCGGGTTTGTTCCCTGGGATGACGATGTGGATTACTTCATGCCCCGGGAGGACTACGAGCGCTTTGTCCGCCTGTGGCAGGAGCAGGAAAAGGACGGCCCTTATGTATTGGTCAAATCGGATGAAACCCTGGTGGACCGCAACCTGTTTTTAACCATCCGCAATCCGAAGACCACCTTTATCAAAACCTATCAGCAGGATCTGACTCTGTGCCATGGGGTGGCGGTGGACATCCTGCCCCTGGATGGTTATCCCGATTCGCCCTGGGCCCGCAAGCGCCAGATGATGTGGGCGCTGATCTATTCGCTTTTCTGCGCGCAGACCGTACCCGTGAACCACGGCGGAGTGATGGCGCTGGGTTCAAAGGTTCTGCTGTCCCTGGTGCGCTCGCCCCGGCTGCGGTATAAAATCTGGATGTGCGCCCAGCGGCATATGACCCGGTGGAAAATCGAGGACTGCTCCGGCATTACCGAGCTGTGCTCCGGCCCCCATTATATGAAAAACCGGTATGAAAAGGCGTGGTTTGCCTCCGCCGTGGAAAAGGAGTTCGAGGGAATCCCCATGCCTCTTCCCGTGGGCTATGATGCCTATCTGCATACGGTATTTGGGGAGTATATGCAGCTGCCCCCGCCCGAGAAGCAGGTGCCCTCGCACGAGGCGGTGTGCATAGATCTGGAACATCCGTATACTGAGCATGTTGATTTATATGGAGAGCAGGCCGGCATCAGCCATGCCGGCGGAAAAGGAGAGTAATACCATGATTTTTGGTGCTGTTTTGGCGGGCGGCGTGGGCAGCCGGATGCATATGTCCG
>JBJEQH010000115.1:0-12560 GCA_051881655.1 Candidatus Heritagella sp.
GAAAGCGGCATTATGAAACACTATCGGGTGGACAAAATGCTGCATATTGCCGTAACGAAGGAAAAACGAGAGGGAAAAGACGTTTTCGAAACGATGGATCTGCCAAAATACTCCAAAGGATTGTTCGGTATGTTCGGCGGCGAAACCACCACAGCCACTCTCCTGTGCGAAAACAGTTTGGCCGGCGCCATTATCGACCGCTTCGGCAAGGACATCACCCTGCGTCAGGTGGATGCCCATCATTTTGAGACCCATGTGCAGGTATCCGCCAGCGAGCAGTTTCTGGGCTGGATTATGGCATTAGGCGACGGCGTCACCATCACCGGTCCCGACTTTCTGGTGGAAACCATGAAAGAAGAAATCCGGCGGCTCACCAGGCAGTATCTGTGATTCCGTATTTCCGTGTGTTTCGTTATCCGCCCTCCGTTTCAGAGGTTCCTGCTGGAATTATCCCGGCGTATGTTCAGATTTCTTCTCCCGTTTTTTTCGAACAGACCATCATCTGGATTCCCCGGTCAGACGCCGGCTTTCCGGTGACATCCGCATAGGCGCCATAGACGGTCATGCCCAAAGGGGCAAAAATGTTCCGAACCTCCTCCAGTGTATACAGCCGGATGGGGTTTCCTTCCTCCATTTCCGGTTTCGGCAGTGCGGCTCCGTACGGAATATCCGTCTGCCCGTACAGCAACATTTTTGTCCGGCTCTCCCATTCAAAACGGGATAAGGTCAGGCATTTTTCCCCCGCCTCCCACATCTGGCACGGAAAGTGGGTCTCAGCGTAATCGCCGTTCATGATATCCATGAAGTGTTTTCCGCCCGGGCGCAGGGCCCTGGCAATGACAGAAAATATTTTGCGGTTTTCCTCGTCATTTTCCAGATATCCCACGGCGCCGTCCGCCATGTTCAGCACCACGTCAAATTCATTTTCAAAATTCACTTCACGGATATCCGAACAGAGAAACCGTGCCGGAAGATTCTCCTTTTGGGCCTGTGCGGCGGCGTATTCCACATAGGCCGGGGTAATGTCCACACCGGTTACCTCATAGCCCCGCCGTGCCAGTTCCAGCGAATGCCGCCCAAACCCGCAGGCCAGATCGAGAATCCGCTCTCCCCCTTTTAGTTCCAGCTTTTCCACCAGAAAATCCACCTGGCGCTTCGTATCCTCCACCCAGGACTGATCCCGGATATCCAGCGTCCAGATTTTTTTATACCAGTCGCTCGCCATAGCTCTCATTGTACATTCCTCCTTTATAAATCTCTACCCATACACACCGATTCCGGCATGTTAACGTACGGCCCATAATTGGGAATCTTTTCAAAGCCGAGCTTTCTGTACACGGCGCAGGCGGCTTCCAGCCGCTCACCCGTTTCCAGAATCACTCTTTTGTATCCCAGTTCTTCCGCCCACCCGAGCAACAAGCGGACCAGTTCGGTTCCGATCCCCCTTCCCTGGTACTCCGGGCGGACAAACATCCGCTTGATTTCCGCTTCTGTTCCGCTGTACCGCCGGATCGCCCCGGCGCCAATGGGTGTGTTTCCCGCGTACACAACCATTGCTTCCTGAATTTTATCGAGCTGATTATACGCATTGTATTTGTCCCGCTGGATTTCTTTTCCCACCCGCCGGTCCAAATCCATGTCCAGCAGCCGGCAGTTTTCCACAAAATCCCGGTTCTTCCCGTTCGTCCTCACGAATCTCCATGCCTCGTCCATTCTTCTCCCCCCTGCTTTTCTTTGGAAACGGCATTTTTTCTCCTGCAGCAAACCCGCCGTTCTGCGCTTTTTACGGTTCCTTTTTCTCCATACAAATTTTCCTGCTTACCCGTGCTTTTCCGAAAGAGGAATACAGCTTTCTGGTTTTCTCCTCCCAGGCCGATATGGAGAACTCCTGCACGCCCTTTTGCATTCCTCTTCGGATACACTCCGAAATCACCGCCCTGGCAAATCCCCGGTTCTCATATTCCTTTTTCGTTGCCACCACCTCCACTTCCATCAACCGGTTTTCCCGGTCCCAGTAGCCCATACAGGTGGAAACCGGCTCTCCGCTTTCATTCAGCAGCAAAACAGAGAGCTCGGGAACCAGAATCGGGTTTTCCCGCGCATACCGGTATGCGTAGTCCATCACGTCATCAAAAACGCTCTCCGGATTAAATGCAAAAAAGCGCAGCCGTTCCGCCTTTTCTTCGTCTTTATATTCCTGCTGGGATGTCATGGTATACCCATTCGGAAGTGCAGCCGGCCGAAGGGCAAGATCGCCGGCACCATACATATAGGTAACATCCGCATCGCCCGCAAAAACAAATCCGTTTCTTTCCAGAATCTCCGTCTGCTGCAAATCCTTCTCCGGAACGACAATCCGGTACGGCTTTTCAAAAGAGGGAGCCTGCAGCAAAAAGTCCAGCATAACCTGAATGACGTCCGGGTCCTTTATGGAGAGCAGCGAATAGCTGTTTCCGAAATCCTCGGTAATCACGATTCCGCACAGTTTGCCGGAACCGTCAAAAAACAACTCGGCCTGCTTTTCAAACAGGGAATCCATCTGACTCTCTCTGCTCCACCGGCCATATTTCCAGGCATGCAGCCTGCCCAGCGACCAGTCGCACCGATGTAATCCGTTTAAATCCGAGATCAAAGAAACCATCTGCTCAAAATCGTTCGATTGCTCCCGATAGGTTCTGTGTGTATACATAATACTCGCTCTCCTTTTTCCCACTCTTTCATGGGGCTGTCTGTGTTCCTCTTTGTCGCGCCGCCCGCCGCCGGCATCCCTTCAAAAAGAGCCCCGTGACAAACAGCCCCGCAGAATCTGCAGGGCTGTTTTCTTCGTATGGGTTTTGTACGGGAGCTGTTAATACATCTTCGCGCCCGCCGGAATATGGGGATCCAGCATCAGCAGATGCAGCTTTTCCTCCCCCTCTTCTTGATGCACGGCGGAAATCAGCATACCGCAGGAATCAATGCCCATCATCTTTCTGGGGGGCAGGTTGGTGATAGCAAGCAGGGTCTTGCCCACAAGCTCTTCCGGCTCGTAATAGGCGTGGATACCGCTTAGAATCGTTCTCTCTGTGCCGGTTCCATCATCCAAGGTGAACTGCAGCAGCTTCTTGGATTTCTTCACCGCTTCGCAGGCCAGAACCTTCACCGCGCGGAAGTCACTCTTGGAGAAAGTCTCAAAATCGACAAAATCGGCAAACAGGGGCTCGATCTCCACTTTGGAGAAATCAATTTTCTCCTCCACAACCGGAGCCTCCGCCGGGGCAGGAGCCGCCCCCACGTTTGCACGCACAGCAGCCACACTGTCCTTCTTGTCAGAAGCCAGGGGCTTCATGGTGGGGAACAGCAGCACATCGCGGATCGAGGCGGAATTGGTCAGCAGCATGACCAGCCGGTCGATGCCCATGCCCATGCCGCCCGTGGGGGGCATGCCGTATTCCAGCGCCGTGAGGAAATCTTCGTCCACATCGCACGCCTCGTCGTCCCCGGCCGCCTTCAGGGCCGCCTGGGCCTCGAAACGCTGGCGCTGGTCGATGGGATCATTCAGCTCGGAGAACGCATTGGCGAACTCGCGCCCGGTGATAAACAGCTCGAACCGCTCGGTGTAATCGGGGTTCTTCGGGCACTTCTTGGCAAGGGGCGAGATCTCCACCGGATGGTTGGTGATAAAGGTCGGCTGGATCAGCTTATCCTCCACATACTCCTCGAAGAACAGGTTGAGGATGTCGCCGCGCTTGTGGCGCTCTTCATATTCAATATGATGCTCTTTCGCCAGCTCACGGGCCTGCTCCAGGGTCTCCACCTGCGTGAAGTCCACTCCGCTGTACTTCTTCACGGCCTCCACCATGGAGAGGCGCTCAAACGGCTTGGTCAGATCCACCATCACATCGCCGTAGGGCACCACACCGGTTCCCAGCACTTCCTGGGCCACCGTGCGGATCATGTCCTCGGTCAGATTCATCATACCATTATAATCCGTATACGCCTGGTATAATTCCAGCTCGGTAAACTCGGGGTTGTGGCGGGTATCCATGCCCTCGTTGCGGAACACGCGGCCGATTTCGTACACGCGCTCAAAGCCGCCCACGATCAGCCGCTTCAGGTGCAGCTCCAGTGCAATGCGCAGATACATGTCGATATCCAGCGTGTTGTGGTGGGTGATAAACGGACGGGCCGCAGCACCGCCGGCAATGTTGTGCAGCACCGGGGTTTCCACTTCCAGGAAATCCTTCTGCTCCAGATAATTGCGGATCGCGGTGATAATCCGGCTGCGCTTGAGGAACGCGTCCTTCACCTCGGGGTTCACAATCAGATCCAGATAGCGCTGGCGGTACCGGGTATCGGTATCCTTCAGGCCGTGGAATTTCTCCGGCAGGGGCAGCAGGCCCTTGGAGAGAATGGTGAAGTCGAGCGCACGCACGGTCACTTCGCCCATTTTGGTGCGGAATACCTCGCCCTTTACCCCCACGATATCCCCGATATCCAGGTGCTTTTTCATATCGGCGTACACGCCCTCGGGCAGGAGGTTTTTCTTCACATAAACCTGAATGCGGCCGGTCTTGTCCACCACATCCATAAACGAGCTGCCGCCCATATTCCGCCAGCTCATCACACGGCCGGCCATGGAAACACGGCGCAACTCCTCGGTAGTCTCGTCAAATTCGTCGATAATCTGCTGGGCATGGGCATCCACATCAAACGTGGTAATCTCATAGGGATTGTGGCCGTTCTGCTGCATATCGCTCAGCTTTTCCCGGCGAATCCGGCTCAGTTCGCTGATATCCTGCGCCGCCTGGTCCTGGGCGGGTGCCTGTACCTGTTCACTCATACGTCTGTTCATCCTCCAGTTTGTTTTTTCCTCTGTCTTCCAAAAGCAGAAAAGGGGCAAACGGCCCCATTCCCGTCAACCCCTGTTCGTCTCCGTATTCCTTCGCTCAGCGCGAAATTTCCAGCACACGGTACATCACCATGCCGGACGGAACTTCCACTTCCACGGTATCACCGGCCGTGTGGCCCAGCAGGGCCTTCCCCACCGCCGATTCATCGGAAATTTTCCCTTCGCGGGGGCTGGCTTCATTCGAGCCCACAATTTTATACGTTTTCTCGGTCTTGCGGCCGTCGCGGTCGATCTCCACCCGCACGGTGGAGCCGATATGCACGTTGGCGCTGCCCAGCTCGCTCTCATCAATCAGGCGAACATTTTTCAGCATCACCTCAATGTCCGCAATGCGGGCTTCCATGATGGCCTGCTCGTTCTTTGCTTCGTCGTATTCACTGTTTTCCGACAGGTCGCCAAACGACAGGGCCACTTTGATCTTCTCGGCAACTTCCTTCCGCCGGACGGACTTGAGATATTCCAGTTCTTTCTCCAGACTGGCAAGACCCTCTTTGGTCAGAATAATCTCTTTCGAGGCCATGGCTTTTCCTACCACCTTTTATCGCAAATTCACCGTTCTCATCGGTTTTTCCTTATCTGAACAGTCTTGTACTATTATATCCGTCTGTTTCTTCTCTGTCAATGAAATATCCGTAAACAAGGCCGGGCGAAAGGGAAAATCTTTTCGCCCGGCTCTCTGCTTTTTATGGAAAATTCGTTCCCGTTTTCCGGTTTTCAGCGGCTTTCCTCCGGTTCGGATTCATCCCCGGAGTTCTCCGGTTTTTCTGTTGGGATCTCCGGCACCACCTGCACGTCGGCGTCCCTGGCGATCAGGCGCGTCACGGCCGACTGCACCAGCGAATCCTCCTGCGGATTCAGCTGCCGGCGCAGGAACGCCTCGTTTTCCGCTTCCCCGGCCTGAATCGGGATATCCGCCTTCACGCCGGTGCCGTACAATACCTCACCCGCCCGGTTCACATAATTCTGGGTGGGAAGGAACAGGGCCGATCCGTCCGACAGAAGGGCCACTTCGGTCACCTGGGCCGTTCCGGCCGTATCACTGCCCACCGTCTCATATCCGGCATCGTGCAGGGCCGAGGCCAGCACCTCTGCCGCACCGGAGGTGCCGCTGTCCACAATCACCGTGACCGGTATGGATACCGACCGGGCATCCGAGAGAACCGACTGTACGGTCTCCCCGTTTTTATCCACGGTCCGGATGATTTCCCCGGCCGGCAGCAGCCGGTCCGCTATTTTTTCCATTTGTTCCGTGCGGGTATCGCTGTTTCCCCGCAGATCAATCACCAGGCCGCACAGCTCGCCGTCCGCTTCCAGATCGGCCCATGCGTTTTCAAAAGCCGTATAGGAATTGGCGGCAAACATGGATATCCGAATGTACCCCACATTGCCGTTGATCCTCTGGTGAGATACCGAGGCCGCCGTATACGCGGTACGCTGCACGGTAAAGGAGAGAGTTTCGCTCCCTTCCTCCCCGGGGCGCAGCACGGTCATTTTCAGTTCGGATCCGTCCGCACCGTCCAGCAGGGAAACCGCATCCACATAGCCAATGCGCGATACCTCTTTGCCGTCCAGTGCTACAATGACATCGCCTTTCTGCAGACCGGCGGTCTGGGCCGAAGAGCCGGTGTACACCTCCACGATCTCCATATTGCCGTCCGAATCCATCACGGTATTGATCCCCACGCCCACGCTGGTGCGCTGGTGGCTGGCTTCATAATCCGCGTATTTCTCCGCCGTCATATACCGCACGTTGGCATTGGACAGTCCGGCCGCATAACCGGCGCACAGACCGTCCCGCAGGGTGCTGTCGTCCACCTGGCCCACGAAACGGTTTCGCACCTGTTCATCGATTTCGCTGAGTTTATTATACTGGGCTTCGCGCTCGTTGACGTCGGATACCTTCTGGTTAAAGCGGTCCATGGCATAGGTATAGGTCAGCGAGACCGTCACGGCCGCGGAGAGCAGCATCAGTGCACCGGCCGCCGCCCACGAAATTTTCCTCATCTCTGTTCCCCCGTTTTCAGGCTGTTTTCCCTTTTACAGATATCCGGCGGGATTGACCGCCACGCCGTTTTTCCGCACTTCAAAGTGCAGGTGGGCCCCCGTGGACTGACCGGTATTGCCCACATAACCGATCACCTGGCCCGCGGTCACATAATCACCGGCCGATACTGTGAGAGCGCTGCAGTGCGCATACCGGGTTGCGATGCCGCTGCCGTGGTCGATATCCACACAGTATCCGTACCGGTTGTGGGAATTATAGGCCGTACCGAATGCCGCAAAAATGACACGCCCACTGGCGGCCGCCACAATGGGGGCCCCGTAAATTCCTCCGCCGGAGATATCATATCCCTTGTGGGTGGAACTGAAGCCCTGATAAATGCAGCCGCTGTACCCCGGCACCGGCCAGGTCATGGACCCGGAATAAGAGCCGCTGCCCTGATTGGAGTTGCCGGAATTGCTGCTTCCGTTCTGCGAGGAATAGTAATCGCGATACCACTGGTCAATGGCAGCTTCCGCGTCCGCCATCTCCCCTTCCAGGGAATCAATGGTATTCTGCACCTGGTTCTTCTTCCCCTGAATTTCCGCCAATGTCTCTTTGGCTTCTTCCTCCAGGTCGGCCAGCTCTTTGCGCTGCTCATCCAGGCTGTTCTTGCTCTGGGTCACTTCCTTTTTGTCCTTCTCAATCGCCGCTTTTTCGTCGGCAATGGCGTCCAGCTCCTCTTTCAGCGAACTGATCAGCTCATTATCGTGACGGGTAATGGACTTGATGACCTCGCTCTTTCTGGCCAGATCCTCGATATTCTCCGCATGCAGCAGAATCGCCAGCGTCGAGGCATCTCCCGCCATGTACAGGGCACGCAGCCGCTTTTTCAGCTGATTCATGTCGATGTCAATCTGGTTCTGCTTGTCCGCAATGGCGTCTTCCTTCTCGCGGATCTCCTCATTGAGCAGGTCCACCTGGGCATTGAGCGTATCGATCTGCCCCTGCAGGTTGCCAATCTGATCCTGCAGAGCAGCCACATACTCTTCCTGCTCCTCCTCGCTCTCCTTTAACTCATTCAGCTTTTCCTGGTTCTCTTTCTTTTCCTGCTGCAGCTGGCTCTGCTTGTCCTTCAGCTGGGACAGGGTTGCTCCCTCGGCCGTCACCTGACTGGCCGGAGTCACCGACATCCACACAAGGGTCATGCACAAAAGCAGAGCAATCCGCTTTCCCCCGCGGCTGAGGCGATGAAACTTACGCATCAATGCTGTTCTCCCCTTCCCGATTGAGATACCGGCCAATGGAGAGCATACTGCCCAGTGCACCGAACACCATGCCCGCCAGAATAAAGGCCAGGGAATACGGTACAGCCAGTGACGAAGCAGGAATCAGTTTGAAGAACGACACGATCCCGGTTACCACATTCCCCATCAGATTGTACATCAAAAACAGCAGGCCGCTTGCCAGAATCCCGGCAATCAGGCCGATCATCACGCCCTCGACAATAAAGGGCAGGCGCACAAACCAGTTGGTCGCCCCCACCGATTTCATAATGCTGATTTCCATCCGGCGGGAGAACATGGTCACCCGAATGGTATTGGCGATAATAAACAGGGAGACAATGCTCAGCAGCAGCACAATCCAGAAACCGGCGGTGGAAACCAGGCTGCTGATACGGTTGAGCTTGTCCGCCACATCGCTGTAATCGGTGATCTGGTCCACCCCCTCCAGGGCGGAAATTTCCTCGATGGTCTCATCATAAAGGGAAAGATCCTTCATGGAGATATCGTACGAATCCGGCAGGAAGTTGTCATCTCCGGACAATCCCTCCAATACGGTTCCGTCATCCCCCAGCAGTTCCATCATGCTCTCCAGCGCTTCGTCCTTTGAGACATAGGTGCAGTCCTTCACGTTTTCAATTGACCGCAGCTTTTCCCCCATCTGTACGGCCTCCAGCACCGGCATGTCCTCCTCCAGATACACCGTAATGCTGTTGCTGCCCTCCAGAGATTCCATCATGCTGCCCATGTTCTGGGAAAACATCATGGCCGCCCCGGTCAGAAGCAGGCAGGAAATCAGCACGGCCACCGAGGCCAGGGTCATCGTGCGGTTGGTCCACAGGTTGTGGAATCCCTCGCGGGTCAAATATTTCACGTTATGCCATTTCATTATTTCCAGCCCTCCTGTTCCCCGATATACTTTTCCACGGCGGGCTTGCTCTCCTCGGTATCCGCCACAATTTCACCGTGGTGAATCTGAATCACCCGGCGGTTAAAGTGCTTGACCAGATTATGCTCATGGGTCACCATCAGGATCGTAGTACCGCGGCGGTTGATCTCGCTGAGCAGGTCCACAATCTCAAAAGACAGGGCCGGGTCCACGTTTCCGGTGGGTTCGTCGGCAATAATCAGACTGGGGTTATTCACCAGCGCCCGGGCCAGGCCCACGCGCTGCTGTTCACCGCCGGACAGCTCACTGGGATGGCACTTTGCCTTGCTCTGCAGGCCCACCAGGCCCAGAATGTAGGGTACACGCTTGCGCACATCCCGTGGGGAGGCCCCCACCACATGCATGGCAAACGCCACATTCTCATACACGGTCATCCGTTCAATCAGACGGAAATCCTGGAAAACAATTCCCATGGTACGGCGCAGGTACGGGATATCCCGGCGCCGCAGTTCATTGACCACCCGACCGTTGATGGTAATTTCACCGGAGGAGGGCGTCTCCTCACACATCAGCAGCTTTAAAAAGGTACTTTTTCCGGCGCCGGATGATCCGACAATAAAAACAAATTCCCCTTTATCCACATGCAGGCTCACATTCTGAATGGCTTTTGTCCCATTGTTGTATGTTTTCGACACATTTTTGAATTCGATCATACTCACTGGCCTTTTCCTCCTTCTCTTGTCCGGCTTTCCGCCGAAAATCTCTCCCCGTTCTCTATTTCATGCTCTCTTTTCGCACAAGCGCTGCGCAAAGAAAACGGCAACTCATCAGCACCCTATCATAGTACCAATGAATTGCCGCAATATAATTCTTTAAAAGAATTAACTGTAATTATTTTGTAACCTTTTTCTCCCAATTCACAGGCCCGCAGCGGCAGCCCGGGAATAGAGCTCGGCGATCCGGTCAGAATTTCACCGGATTCGAGGAAAGGTACTTCTTTACCATCAATGCCACCTTAAAGACAATGGCATCCTCAAACTCGCGCAGATCCAAACCGGTGATCTTCTTGATTTTCTCCAGCCGGTACACTAATGTGTTGCGGTGAACAAACAGCTTCCGGGAGGTCTCCGATACATTCAGGTTGTTCTCAAAGAAGCGCTGAATGGTAAACAGCGTCTCGTGATCCAGGGATTCGATGGAACCGCGCTTGAACACTTCCTTCAGGAACATCTCGCACAGCGTGGTGGGCAGCTGATAGATCAGGCGGGCGATACCCAGATTGTCGTAGCTGACAATCGACCGCTCGGTGTCAAATACCTTGCCGACTTCCAGGGCGACCTGGGCCTCTTTAAACGAGCGGGCCAGATCCTTAATGCCGGTAACCATCGTACCGATACCCACTACGCAATGGGTGTAGAACTCGCTGGAGAGCGTATCCACGATCGAACCGGCCAGCTTATCCAGATCCTTCGAATCAATCCCCGGGCGGACTTCTTTGACCAGCGCGATGTCGTTTTCATTGATGCTGATTACGAAATCCTTGCTCTTATCCGGGAACAGATTCTGAATCACATCATAAGCAGAGATGTCCGTTTTATTGGTGATCTTAATCAGCATAACCACCCGGTCCACATCGTTGTTGAACCGCAGCTCGCGGGCTTTCAGATAAATATCGCCCGGGAGGATATTATCCAGAATGACATTCTTGATAAAATTGCCCCGGTCGTACTTTTCATCATAGTACTGCTTGATGTTGCTCAGCGAAACGGCCAGAAGGCTGGCATAGCGGGAGGCATCCATATCCGTGCCGGAGACGAACACCGCGTATTCCGGGCGGGGACGGCTGCCGAAGGAATGATACGTATAGCCATTCACAACGAAAGAGTTCGGAGACGCCATGGCATCGGCCGTTACATGTTCATTCACTTCTCCGATGCGCCCCAGTTCACTGCAGGCGATGATCACGGAAGTTTCGTCCATAACGCCAATCGTACGGTCGATTGCGTCACGCATCTGATGGATCACGCCCTGAAACAATCTGTTGGACATTTTATCTCCCTCATTTCTTGGAAATCACAGGTTTTTGTTTTTATTTGCGAATCATATAGTACTATTCTACATAAATCCCACGAAAAATTCAACACGGAAAATAACAAAATTTCAAAAAAGTTTCGTATTTCCCGTCCTTTTTCGTAGAATTGTTGAAAGTCGGCGGTTTTCCCCTTTTTTCGCGCTCTGCTCGTCCGGCATCCCCTGATGGGCAAAAGAAAAAGCCGCAAAATGCGGCTTTTCCGGATTTTGCAGCTTTTCTTCTTTCGGTTTTTATCTCTCGTAGAAAGAACCCATGTAGCGGATGTACTCATCCTCGGTCTTATTGGCCTTCCAGTTGTGCACATTCTGTCTGTTGTGCTCACCCGCAATGACGGAGAAGGATTTGCCCAGATTTTCAAACGCTTCTTCCACACAGGCTTCGGGCGTCATGGCAGCTTTCATCACCGCTTCTCCGGCAGGGCCGCCGGGCAGGTTGCTCAGCAGGCTGGGGGTCAGGGTCGTCCCCAGGGTGATGACCTCGACATCCACGTTGGTCTTCGCGCACTCACAGGCCACCGCCTCGGTCAGCTTCAGAATATAGGACTTCCCGGCGCCGTACTGCGCATTATAGGGCGAACTGCTGATTCCGGTCAGAGAGGAAACATTGATAATCGCGCCCCGGTCCTGTTTGGTGAAAATTCCGAGATAGTGGTAGAAGCATTTCAGGAAGGTGATGACATTTACGTTGATCATCTGCTCATGCTTTTCCCAGGGGGTATCCTGCAGCTTTCCAAAGGTATGGAAGCACGCCACATAGCTCATAAATCCCATGTCCAGATCCTTCGTCTCCTCAAAGATCTGATCCGTGCAGCCGGACTGGGAAAAATCGGCGCGGATGACCTTGTGGTCCACCCCGTACTTGGCGCTGATCTCTTTCCCCAGCTCGTGCAGTTTTTCTTCTCTTCTTCCCACGAGAACGACGCTCATTCCCTCCGAGGCAATTTTCTCCGCAAAGGCTTTCCCCACACCTTCGGTTGCCCCCAGAATGATTCCCCATTCTCCGTATTTTTCCCGCAGTGTCATAATAGACTCCTCCTGTTTTCAAAAAATTTTTGTAATTTTTATTATAGCACCCCTGAAAGGAAAAGAAAACATTTCCGATAATCTTTTAACAAAAAATTTTGTTCTTTCCCTTTTCCCCAAAATCACCCTGTTTCTACCGGCAACAAGTCATAACCACCGGCTAAGCCGGTGGCTTGAGTTGGCCCTATAAGGGCCTATTACCGGCAAGCGTCTCAAGACGCACTGAAATTTATTTCGCTTGCATCACTTGCCCCACAGCCCGTAAACGGGCGATTGCTGTTCTAACGGAAGCTTTCTATTATTGAAAGCTTCCTGTTAGCAACTCGCTTCGCTCGATGCTTGAAGCTAAAGCTTTTTTACGGGACACCTCCACCGGCAGAGCCGGTGGTTTCCGTAACCAAA
>JBJEQH010000116.1:0-2774 GCA_051881655.1 Candidatus Heritagella sp.
AAGGAACCTACGCTCCGTAGAGGGCCGCCCGTTTTCGGAAAAAACATCGGCGGCCCTCCCCTTCGCGGCGGCCGCGCAAAGGGCACGGGAAACCGAAAACCGGCTCCACCGCGTCCATGTCATTTCGTGAAGGTCTTTATAAGAAAAACCACCCGTACACTGTTCAAAAGTGCACGGGTGCTTTCTTCCAAAAGGCCGTGGGACAAACTGGATTTTTTCAACTCCTCGCATACACAACCGAATAACGGCACCCTGCCAAACACTTCAGGCAGGTAACACACCGGTAAACATCCACAATGTCATCCCGGTCGATTCCCAACTTCCATGTTCTTCCGTGTATTGCCTGCACGGGACAAATCCTGGCGCATAAATGACAGGCTCCACATTGGCTGGATAAAATTTCTTCTGTTTTCTCCGTGTGCAGGGGCATATCCGTAAGTACGGAGCACAAAGAGAGCGCCGCCCCATACTGTTTTGTAACCAACAGATTATTTTTTCCGATCCACCCCATCCCCGCCATCACGGCGATCTTCTTATGCGGCAGAACCGATCTTTTGGTCTTCTCCTCAAATTCTCCTCTCATTTGCAGCCCATTTTCCGATTGTGAAATCGCCCTGTATCCCGCTTTTTGAATGACGGCCGCGAGTTGATCCGCTAATTCATCCGTTATTTCTTCACAGGCCGCAAAAACCGTATCATCCGCTTCCGTTTCGTGATTCAATTTGTCAATATATTCTTTGGGCAGCGCTTTCGCCAGAAGAATGGCATAGGGATACCCCCTGTTTTCCTCCGAAGTCAGCGAGGTAATGTCAACAATTCTCACAGCGTCTATGGGATGCTGCTCTGCAAAACTCTGAATAATCCCCTGCATAAACCCTCCATACATGATTGCAATGATTGCTTGTGCGGAAAGGGAAAGAAAATCAATTTCTCACGCGTAAGCGGCGCATTTCACATGGCGAAGCCATATTTCACGCACACCGCGCATTTCACAAATCCCGCCGGGGATTTCTTTCACTGAAAAAAGGACTTCACGAAAGTGAAGTCCTTTTTTCTGGAGCGGATGACGAGGCTCGAACTCGCTACCTCCACCTTGGCAAGGTGGCGCTCTACCAGATGAGCTACATCCGCATATCCCGTTGCAACGGTTGTTATTATAGCAAACTTCCCCCAGCCTGTCAAGAAAAATTTTCGGATGGCTTTTCTTTTTCAAAAAGTGTAAATTCAGCACATAACAGGAAAAGCCCCGGAAATTCTTTTATAATAGAACCGCCACAGGCAGAATTCTGCCCGGTGGCTGCCGGTCTTCCGGAATAGAATATTCCGGAATATTTTATGTGAGAAAGAAGGGTTTCTTGTTGAACGAATCATTCAAAAACAAAAAACGTACGCTGGGTGACAACCTGAAAGAAGCCCGTCTTCGCAAAGGGCTTCTGCAGTCCGATGTCGCCAAATCCCTGCATCTGGAGCGCTCTACCTATACCTCCTATGAGACCGGGCGCACCTCTCCCAGTGCCGAAACTCTGTTTAAGCTGAGTGCCATTTATGAAACCTCGGTTCTGGATCTGCTGGGCAGCGATTTTTCTTCTTCGGTTCCCTTGCGCGAGTCCCTCTGCCCGGAATACGCCGCCAGTTCTCCGGCACCGGCCGTCCGGCGCCTGCAGCCCAGGGAACGGGAGCTGCTGGATCACTTTCAGGCCCTGACCGAAGAACGGCAGAACAAACTTTTGAAACTGGTCCGCAAAATGCACACCGAGCAGACCGAAGAGGAGAAAGCTGCGAAAAGCAGTCTGTAAACCCGCAAAAACCGAGAGAAAGAGGCCGGCCAGTCGTTTACATTGGCCGGTTTTTTGTGGTATACTTGATAACAGCCGAAGCAAATCGCTGCGGAACTATGGGGGAGGAGCGGAACAACCAATGGCTGTGGAAACCGATGCTTTCACCGGGGGGATTGCCCCGGGGGGATTGCGGACCAAAAATGATATCCGAATTCTGCTGTGCTACCTGCTGTCCAGTGTGGGGGCGCCCATCCGGCGCGACGACATCATCCGCATCATGCAGGAGAACAGCCTGTGCAATTATTTCGAGGTGACCGAGGCCCTCTCGGACCTGATGCAGAAGGGCGCCATCCAGAGGGATCCGCAGGAGGATTCGCTGCTGACGGCCGGGCCCATGGCGCGGGAAATCGCCGAGCAGCTGACGGGGACCATTCCCCTCTCCGTTCGGGATAAAGCGGTATCGGCCGCGCTGAATCTGCTGGCCCAGGCCAAGCGGGAAAAGGAAAACCGCGTGGAAATCAAGAAAACCGGCATGGGCTACATGGTCACCTGCCACGTATCCGGCGGCGACATCGAGCTGATGCAGTTTTCACTGTATGCGCCGGATCTGTATCAGGCGCGCCTGATCAAGCACCAGTTCCACAGCGACCCGGAATGTGTGTACCGCATTCTGCTGGCCGCCGTGACGGGCAATTCCGATCTGGCCGAGGATTCGATCCGCCGCATGAACCTGCACAAGCGCTGATTTTGGAGGATTTCTTCCGGTAAACCGTTTTGTAAAAAAGAGGTGTGACAGTATGCCACACCTCTTTTCTTTTTCCAGCCACCGGCTCCCCGGTTTACGGATCCGCTTTCCCCTTCGGCGCCGGGTATCCCTCGAAGATCACCGCGTCAAAAATGCGCTCCGCCCGCTGCTGCTCCTGGGGGGTGCGGATGGTCCAGGCCGCCAGCATGGGGGAAAACAGCTTTCGGCACACCCGAAAGCCGAACGCCCGG
>JBJEQH010000117.1:0-12414 GCA_051881655.1 Candidatus Heritagella sp.
CCAGGGTGACAAAAATACAGCCTCCGTCCAGCGGGTTCACGCTTTGCAGGCAGGCGGGCACCTGTTCCCGGCGCTTCTGCATGCGATGCAGCCAGCTCTCGTCGCTTTCCTCCTGCAGGCTCTTCTCCATCAGCTGCTGCGGATTTTCCACCCCAAACAGACAGCACAGGATTTCCTCGGCCGGGATCTGAAGCCCCACGCCGGGCAGAACCACCGCATCCGCCGCTTCACACAGGGAAACCGAGGAGAAAACATCCCGATTTTCCAGCACCGGCCACCGCTCTTTCAGACAGGCGCGGGGCCCGTCGATGGTGTGCCCGCTGTGCAGGTTGAAAAACCATTTGTCCCCGCACAGCTGTACCCGATCAAACGTATTGGCCATGATTTCTCCTCCTTCTTTCATCCTATGCCGGTTCGTTTTTTCCGTTACGCCATCTGGAACACAATGCCGCACACGGCCGCCCCGGCGATGTAGAGAATCGGGTGCTTTTTATACCGGCGCATCAGCCAGTAGCACAGGATGAACAGGCACATGGCCTTGTAGTTGATCAGATCCGCCGGATTCATGGTCACCAGGAAAGCATCCACGGTGAACAGGGCCTTCTCCATCACCTGCCAGCAGGCGGCCGCGATCATCGCGGTGACGCAGGGGCGCAGAGTGGCAAATGTATCCTTTACCAGGCGGTTCTCCTTGAATTTTTCCAGGATCTTGGCCACCAGGATGATGATAATCAGCGACGGCAGAATCAGCGCCAGCGTGGCCACCACGCCCCCCAGCACACCATAAGCCTGGTATCCGGCGTAGGTCGCCATATTGACGCCCAGCGGCCCGGGGGTCGATTCGGAAATGGCGATCATGTCCGTGATGCTCTCGACGCTCAGCCATTCGTAGCGCGAGGCAATATCGTACAAAAACGGCAGGGTGGCCAGTCCACCGCCCACGGCGAACAGCCCGGCTTTAAAGAACTCGAAAAACAGTTCCCACAATACCATCATACTTTCACCCCCGCCTTACCCAGGCCGATGCCGACAACCGCCGCACCGATGACAACCAGAATGGGCGAGACATCCAGCAGGATCATTACAGCCAGCACAATCAGGAAGAGCGCAATCCCCCAGATGGACTTTACATTCTTTTTCCACAGCTTCACAATGGCATCCAAAATCAGCGCGCATACTGCCACACGGATACCCGCGAATGCCTGCTGCACATAGATGATATCCTGGAAATTCTTCAAAAAGGCGGCGATCACCGTGATAATGCACAGCGAGGGGAATATAACTCCCAGCGTGCAGAAAATCGCCCCCAACACGCCGCGTTTTTTATACCCCACAAAAGTGGCCGTATTCACCGCAATAATGCCGGGCGTGCACTGACCGATGGCGTAGTAATCCATCAGTTCTTCCTCGGTAGCCCACTGATACTTTTCCACAACTTCCCGCTGGAGCATGGGCAGCATGGCGTATCCGCCGCCAAAGGTCAGCCCGCCAATCCGGCAGAAAGTGAGGAACATGGTCCACAGTTCTTTCATTCTTTCTCATTCCTCCCCGTCGTCCATCTGAATGTTGTCGTCCATCATCAGGCAGACGTTTTTGTAGTGATAGAAGGTCGCGTCAAAAATGTGGATGTGCTCCCGCTTGCCCTGGATTGAGCCGTCGAGGATCCCATGGCCCAGTGCGGGCAAATCCTCCAGATTGCTGCGCTGCACCAGATCATGGCCGCCGGCAATCAGATCGTACTCATCCGAGAGAGCACGGAGCTGCTCCACCTTTTCGATCCACTTTTTCAGCACGGCACGGCGGTCCTCCCCCGGGGCGCAGATCAGCTGCAGCCCCTGCAGGCTGTCGCCGGCAAACAGGATGCGGTACCCCCGATCGAGGAAGCACACCGAGCCGCCCGTGTGACCCGGGGTCGCGATGACCTCCAGCGTGCGTCCGCCCAGGTCGATTGTCTCCCCATCGGCAAGCGGCACCACCTGCGGAAAATCGCCGCCGGGAATCATACCGGCCAGCACTTCCTCCCCGGCCACCGAACGGGCATATCCCTTTCGGTCCTCCAGGGTGATGGACCGGGCCATTTCGATGTCATCCGGGTGCAGATACACCTTTTCAAACTGGCGGGCACCGCCGGCGTGGTCCACATGGCCATGGGTCAGAATCACGTCGAAGGGCTTATCCGTCAATGACCGGACCAGTGCGGTCAGATCTCCCGTACCGCTGCCGGTATCCACCAGCACAGCGCGCTGCGAGCCCGCCGCCACATACACGGCGTCCAGGCCGCCCTCGTTGATGTACCAGGTGTCGTCTGCAATTTTCTCAATTTGGTACAGGCTTTTCGCCATACAACCGTCTCCTCCTTTATTTTCACCCGCACCAGGCGGATTTTATTCCTCTTTTCCCTTCAGGCAGATCCCCAGGTCCTCCAGCTGCTGTTCATCCACCGAGCCGGGCGCCATGGTCATCAGCTCCGAAGCGTTCTGTACCTTCGGGAAGGCCACCACATCGCGCAGCGTTTCGCACTGCAGCATCTGCATGACCAGCCGGTCCAGGCCGATCCCCATGCCGCCGTGGGGCGGGGCGCCGAAGCGGAACGCATCCAGCAAAAAGCCGAACTTCGCATACGCCTCTTCATCCGACATGCCCAGCAGCTCGAAAATCCGGTTCTGCAGCACCGGGTCGGTGATCCGGATGGAGCCGGAGGACAGTTCGATGCCATTGAGCACCAGGTCGTAGCACTTGGCGCGCACATTGGCCTTATCGCTCTCCAGATACGGCAGGCACTCGTCCATCGGGGCGGTGAACGGATGATGCATGGCCACAAATTGACCCAGATCCTCGTCAAACTCAAAGAACGGGAATTCCACAATCCACAGCAGGTTGTAGCCCGTGCGCTCGATGTTCAGTTTATCCGCCACGGCCAGACGCAGCTGCCCCAGCTGCGGCAGCACATGGCTGGTTTTGGTATCGGCGATAATCAGCACTACGTCGCCGGTCTCCGCCCCGGCGCGCTGCAGGATGGCCTGCATCTCGCCGTCGGTCATGAATTTCTGGAACGAGCTCTTCATGCCGTCCGGCGCCAGGCGGATCCACGCCAGACCCTTGCCGCCGATGCCGCGGATCATCTCGGTCAGCTTGTCAATCTCCTTGCGGGTCAGCACATTCACAGCGTTCTTCGCGGTGATGCAGCGCACACTGCCGCCGCCCTGCACCGCGCCGCTGAACACGCCAAAGCCGCAGTCCTTCACCACATCGCTCAGATCCGTCAGCTCCATGCCAAAGCGCGTATCGGGCTTATCACTGCCGTAGCGCTCCATGGCCTGCTGATAGGTCAGGCGGGGCAGCGGCAGCGGAATGTCCACCCCAATGGCCTCTTTGAAAACCCGCTGGATATAGCCCTCGCCGATGGCGAGCACATCCTCCATATCCACAAACGACATCTCCAGGTCAATCTGGGTAAATTCCGGCTGGCGGTCGGCGCGCAGATCCTCATCGCGGAAGCACCGGGCAATCTGCATATAGCGGTCAAAGCCCGCCACCATGGACAGCTGCTTATACAGCTGGGGCGACTGGGGCAGCGCATAGAACGAGCCCTTGTGAATGCGGCTGGGCACCAGGAAATCGCGGGCGCCCTCGGGAGTGCTGCGGATCAGCATGGGGGTTTCAATCTCGATGAACCCGTTTTCATCAAAGTAATCCCGGGTGATCTTGGCAATCTTGTGCCGCATCAGAATATTGCGCTGCAGATCCGGGCGCCGCAGATCGAGATACCGATACTTCAGGCGCAGGTCCTCTTTTACATTGGATTTCTCTGTAATTTCGAAGGGCGGGGTTTCCGCCTTGTTGAGAATGCGCAGCTCGGTGACATAGATCTCCACGTCGCCGGTGGGGATTTTATCGGTTTTGGCGTCGCGCTCGCGCACCTTTCCCCGGGCGGCCAGCACAAATTCCGACCGGCACGAGGCCGCTTTCTCAAAAATGGCCCGGTCCGTCGCGTCATCAAAGGTCAGCTGGACAATGCCCGTGCGGTCGCGCAGATCAATAAAAATCAATCCGCCCAGGTCGCGCTGGCGCTGTACCCAGCCGAACACCGTCTCTTCCTGTCCCACATGTTCCATCCGAAGCTCCCCGCAGTAATGGGTGCGGTGCAACCCTGCTATCTGTTCTGCCATGATCGTTCCACTCCTTTTTCTTTGATCAGAAGGTCAACTCGCCCAGGTCGGCGGCTTCGGTGCTGATCGTCACATAATCATCCAGAAAATCGTCCCCCAGCGAAATGGATTTCTGCTCGCCGGTCTTCATATTCTTAATTTTGGCTTTACCGGATGCCAGCTCTTCCTCCCCCAGTACCAGGGTAAAGGCGGCCCTGATTTTGTTCGCGTACTTCATCTGTGCCTTCAGGCTGCGGCCGCACACCTCGCAGGAGGCCGCCACCCCGCACCGGTGCAGCTGCTCGGCAAGGACAAACGCCCGGCAGGACGCTTCCTTACCCATCGAGGCGATAAATACTTCGCACGGGGGATCCCCGGGCAGCTCGATTCCCTGGGCCTGCAGCACCAGCATCAGGCGCTCCATTCCCAGCCCAAAGCCCAGGCCGGGGGTGGGCTTTCCGCCCATCTGCTCCACCAACCCATCGTACCGGCCGCCGCCGCACACCGTGCTCTGGGCGCCCAGATCGTTCGAGACAAATTCAAACACCGTGCGGGTGTAGTAATCCAGCCCGCGCACGATGGTGGGGTTAATGGTAAAGGCAACGCCCGCCTGCCGCAGATACGCCTGCACCCCTTCAAAATGCTCGCGGCAGTCGTCGCACAGATAATCGAGGATCACCGGTGCATTCTCCGCAATTTTCGAGCAGATGGGGCTTTTGCAGTCCAGAATCCGCATGGGGTTGCGCTGCAGGCGCGACTGACAGGTCTCGCACAGCTGATCCTGATACCCGGCAAAATAGTCCTTCAGCGCCTGGTGATACCGGGCACGGCAGGTGGGACAGCCGATGGAGTTCAGTTCCAGCGTCAGGTTCCGTACCCCCAGCCGGTCGAAAATCCCCTTGGCCAGGCAGATCACTTCCGCATCCGCCGCGGGATCCGCAGCCCCGAACATCTCCACCCCGAACTGATGGAACTCGCGCAGGCGGCCGGCCTGCGGTTTTTCATACCGGTAGCAGCTGGTGTGATAGTACACCTTCACCGGCAGGCCGTCATTGTACACCCCGTGCTCCAGCATGGCGCGCACGGCGCTGGCCGTTCCCTCCGGGCGGAGGGTGACCGACCGGCCGCCCTTATCGTTAAAAGTATACATCTGTTTTTCCACCACATCGGTGGTATCCCCCACGCTGCGCAGGAACAGCTCCGTGTGCTCAAATACGGGTGTGCGTACTTCGCCAAAGCCGTGCACCGCCGCTTCCGAGCGCATGACCTGTTCGACGGTCCTCCATTTTGCGCTCTCGCCGGGAAGCAGGTCCTGAGTCCCCTTGGGGGCCTGTGTCAATAATGCCATCTCTTCTCTTCTCCTTTGTGCTTGTTGGTGAGAAAACGGCTGAAAATCGCCGAAACTCTGCAAAAAAACAAAAATCCCCCGTCCCTGATAAAGGGACGAGGGAATTTTCCCCGTGGTGCCACCCTTTTTCAGAACCGCCCGCACGGCACAGCGCCGCGCTTTTCCGGTTCCCTTTGCCCATTTCGCCGGGCAGCGGGTACCCCTGGTACCAAAAACGGCTCGCGGGTGTCTTTCTCCCTTTTTCGTATGCGGCGCGCTTCCAGCCGATGGCGCGTCTCTCTGTAGCGGAAACAAGGGGTACTCATCCCGGTCATCACCGGTATGTTCTGTCGTTACATTTTGGGGTTGAGAATATCGCGCCAATCCAGGTCGCCGCGCTCCAGTCCGTGGATCAGCACCTCGGCCGTGGCAATATTGGTCGCCACCGGGATGTTGTGCATATCGCACAGGCGCAGCATATTCATGTCATTGGGTTCCTGGGGTTTGGCCGTCAGCGGATCGCGGAAGAACAACAGCAGATCCACTTCGTTGCAGGCGATGCGGGCCGCAATCTGCTGGTCGCCGCCCTGCACACCGCTGAGAAATCGCTGTACCTTCAGGCCGGTCGCCTCTGCGACCAGCTTCCCCGTCGTGCCGGTTGCACAAAGGGTATGGCGGCTGAGCAGACCGCAGTAAGCAATACAGAACTGTACCATCAATTCTTTCTTGGCATCGTGTGCAATCAATGCGATATTCATGTCCGTATCATCCTCTCCAAAACATTTCAGACATCGTGGGCGCACGGGAACAACCCGCATATCCCATCCAGTTTGGTGCCTTTTTCAATACCGTACATCAAAACCTTCTCAGAGATCCCAGCGGAACAGCCTCCCCCTCCAAACGGGCGGCAATCCGCTCCACAGCCGAAAATCCATGTGATTTTCGCTGCAGCAGCTCCCGGCAGCTGCCATGCATGGCCAGAAGGCCATCCTCGGGCACAATTCCCGCCAGCCGGATCCCGGCCGCGTCGATCACGCTGTCCAGATCCTCAAAATCCTCCTGCCGGCGGAAAGCGGCATACGAAAAGCGGTTGATGATCAAGCGCTGCTGATTCACTCCCTGCTCCAACAGCAGACGATGGACATGCTCGCAGCTACGCAGGCATACCGGCGTACACTGGGTAATCACCAGCGCACGCTGGGCCGGCGCACAGGCCGCCTGAAACCCCTCGTCAATCCCGGCCGGGCTGTCCACAATGACATGGTCATAATAGAGGCTCAGCATGGTGACCAGCTGGTTCATCACACGGGGGGAGAGCCGCTTTTCCCACGACTGCGGGGCCGGCAGCAGCCACAGCCCCGGCGTATCGCCCACCTCGTAAATGGCACGGATCGGTTCGCAATTGCCGCGGACCACATCGCTCATATCAAAAACCAGAGAAGAAGACACGCCCAGCAGCAAATCGAGACACCGCAGACCGGCATCGCCATCCACCAGCAGTACCCGGCTGCCGCGCAGGGCCAACGCCCTCCCCAGCTGCGCGGTAACGGTGGATTTTCCCACACCGCCTTTTCCCGATGTTACAACTGTAATTGCGCCCATTTCTCCATCTACCTCAGCTTACATGGTAACACAAATTCGTATCGCTGTCAAAGTTTTTTTCAAGGGTATTGCACAAAACCCTTCCACTTATTTCCTCGATTCGCCATTTTCTCTGTCGAAATTCTTCATTCTCCCTTCGGCGCCGCCTGAGAAGCGGCCGAAGGAATCTGAATATTCCCGTCGTCATCCACATAGGCGCCATAGAAATACGCATTGAGCAGATCCTCCACCACATTCATGGAATAGGTGGATTTATCGCCGTACTCAATCACCACGGCAATGGCAATCTGGGGATCCTCGTAAGGGGCGTATCCGATGAATAACTCGTTATCCGAATGATTGGCGCCGTTTTCCGCCGTACCGGTTTTGCCGGCCACTGCAATGCCGTAATTGGCCAGACGGCGGCCCGTTCCGTCCGCCGTACACACGGCCCGCATACCCTCCTGTACAATCTGCAGGTTCTCCAGATCTACACCGCAGTGGTTCAGCTCTTCCCGTCCGATCTGTTCAATGATCTCTTCCCCGGTGTAATCGGTGATTTTGTCCTCCAGATGCAGGCGGATTCGCACACCGTCATTGGCAATGGTGGTCACATAGCTGGCCAGCTGGACAGGGGTAAAGGAATTATCCGCCTGGCCGATGGCCGCCTGGCTGGTGATACCGTCAGTCCAGCTGACCCCGTGGTTGATGGCATAGTCCGTGGGGTTTGACAGCATACCGCTGTTCTCGCTGACCTCGATACCCGTTTCCTCCCCCAGGCCGAACAGTCCGCCGTAGGCCATGATTTTATCAATCCCCAGCAGCCGTCCGGTCTCATAGAAAAAGACGTTGCAGGATTTCTGCAGGGCGGTTACCACATTGATCGTACCGTGGGTGCCCATGCACTTGGGCTGCCAGTCATTGTAAAAGGTATACTGGCCGCTGCAGTGAATGGTGGTGGTTTTGGTCAGAACGCCCTCCTGCAAAGCCGCGGCCGCCACCATAGGCTTAAAGGTCGAGCCCGGGGTAAACCGTCCACTGAATGCGCGATTGAACATGGGAGTATTCTCATCCTCATTGATCTGCTTATAATAATCGCTGTCGGTCAGATACTGATTGATATCATAGGTGGGGAAAGTGGAGGCGCACAAAATCCCGCCGGTTTTTACATCGACCATCACGGCGGCGCCTGCCACACAGTCCTGTCCGTACCATTCATCCCCCGTACCGTCCGGCCCTGCTTCGGCCGAGGCTGTCACATTTTTGGCCAGCGAGGCGTTAGCCACCTGCTGAATCCGGGAATCCAGCGTCAACCACACCGTATTTCCTCCCTGAGGCTCTTCGGTCACTTCGTCCTTTACCATCTGCCCGTCGCTGTCGATCTCAATTTCCTCCTTGCCACTGGTCCCCCGCAGCTGCTCTTCAAAGGCAGATTCGATGCCGCTCTTGCCAATGACATCGTCATAGGTATACCCCGACAGGTTATCCTCGGAATACAGCTTTCCGTTCTCTTTCAGTTTATCGTACTGATCCTGGCTCAGATAGCCGGTCTGTCCAATGATATGCGGGGCCAGGCCGCCGTCGGTGTACTCCCGCACGGTGCCCACCTGCACCTCGACCCCCGGCAGTTCCAGGCTTTTCTCACTGAGAATCTGCATGGTGCTGTCGCTGACATCATCGGCGAACAGATAGGGGGTATAGTACCCAAATTGATTTTTCACCATATTGTACCGTACCGAAACAATACGTCGCTGGTCTTCGCGGCTGTAGTCCGCGCAGTCAAACATCTCCACCAGCTGCGTCATGCACTGCTCGGCCGTAGCATAGGAGTTCACGTTCAGCATGGCTGCACTTTTCATGTAGGCAATCTCACTGTCGCAGTTCTCGCGGAACATACAGGCGCCCACCTCGTCCAGCTCCAGGGGCAGGTTGTCGATCCACTCCTCGTCCTGATCCTCCAAAATTTCGATCAGTTTCAGAATGATATCATTTACCTGCTGCATATCCATCTCCGCACGCCGCAGCGTAATCTGATAGGTTGTGCGGTTCACTGCCAGACCGTTGCCGTCCTTGTCCAGAATCTGGCCCCGCGCGCCGGTCAGCTTGATATACGAGGCCGTTGAAGCATCGGACTGATTCAGAAAGGTCTCGCCCTGCACCAGCTGCCACTGTATCAGCCGCACCACATAAGCGCCGAATACCACCAGAACCATCAGGCACAGAAAAAGCGGGCGTGCCACCCCCTGCAGTTTTTTCAAGGCAGTTGCTCCTTTCTCCGGGCTGCAAAAACACTCAGTCTTCCGACGAACGAAGGCGAAGGAAGAACGCACGGTTGAAGAAATATGTCAGCGGGGTCAGAATCACGGTGGCACCGTACCGCGGCAGATAGTGCTGCAGCAGGGCGTACAGCCGGTGTTCCCCGTAAACCAGTACATAACCGAAAAACCATTCGCACAAAAAAACAATCAGCAGCGAGACGATACTGACCAGAAAGGCCGTCAAAATATTATTGCGCAGCAGATTGCGGCTGAAACTGCTGATCACATAACAGAGTACGGCCAGAATCAGCGCGTGCATCCCCATCACACTGCCCATCCCGTAATCCACCAAAAGCCCGCCGAGCACCCCGAACGCCATAGCCGGGATCTCGTTTTCAAACTGGGCAATGGCGATTACCGACAAAAACAGCAGCGAGGGGCGCTCCTCCCACAGCTGGAACATCAGCCCTGGCGTTTCCTGCAGAATGAATAAAACCCATATCTCCAGCGTATACGCAAGATAACGGATGATTTTGCGCTTATCCATCGTTCTCCTCCGTTATTCCCCGGTAGCCTGCTGGGCCTCACGGATCTCGCCTTTTCCGTAGAAATCGGTGATGATGAACACGTCCCGCACGTCTTTCACATCCACATACGGCTCAATCAGTGCATAGCGGGTCACCCCGCCGTCGGACACCCGGATCTCTTTCACCTGGCCGACAATCAGATCCTTGGGATAAATCCCCGCCAGACCCGTGGTGGTGATCAGATCCCCTTCCTCCAGCTTGGTATCCGCCGGCAGATACGACATGCGCACCCTTCCCTCATCCGCCAAAAGCAGATCGGACTCGATCACGCCGGTCTCCCGCTTTTCCTTGCTGATCACACCGATTTTGGTCTCGGGGGAGAGAATGGTCGTCACATAGCTGGTGGTGGCCTCGACTTTCGAAACCCACCCCACAACGCCGTCGCTGGTAATCACCGGATCATTCACATGAACCCCGGACAGGCTTCCCTGGTCAATGGTAAATCCGCCAAACAGCTCCGCTGGATCCCGGCTGATCACTGCCGCCGATACCATCTGGAAATCCTCATTCTGCTCTTTAATCCCCAGGATGGATTCATACTGCTCGTTCTTCTGCTTCATCTCGTAGTAATCCACCATCTGCTCCCGCAGCTTCCGGTTCTCCTCCTGCAGTTCCCGGATCTGGGCCTCCAACTCCCCGGTTTCCGCCGAAGAGCTGCCCACCGTTGCCGCGTTATTCACCGCCACAGTGGATACTCGCTCCATTGGGGCGGAAAAAAGCGAGAAGAAGCTGGCTGTCAGTGTTCCGTCCGTCCCGGCGCTGTACAGCATAAAGGCCAGCAGTACCATCACGGTTCCCAGCAGCGCCCGAAAACTTCGCGTATGGAAAAAATCCTTCATCCCAAATCCCCCTTATCCGCCCGCGGGCAGAACCGTCTTTTGTAAAGCAAAGCGCGGGGAGCCGCTCTCCACAGCCCCCCGCACCCTTTTTGTGCATGCAAACACCTTATCTTCTGCGGGCCTTATAGTAGGAGGCCGGCATCGTCACTTCCAGACGCTTGCCGGTGCCGTCCACCACGCAGTCCAGCGGGCGTTCCGCCACATGTACCGGCATCCCGGTCTCGCGGCTGACCAGCTGATCCAGTCCGCGCAGCAGCGCGCCGCCGCCCGTCAGCATAATGCCGTGGTCAATGATATCGGCCGACAGCTCCGGCGGGGTTTTCTCCAGCGTATTCTTAATGGCTTCGACAATCGTCTGCAGCGAATCCTCCAGCGCCTCGCGCACTTCATCGGCGGAAATCACCACGTTCTTCGGCAGACCGTCCATCAGGTTGCGGCCCTTGATCTCCATGGTGGCATTCTCCGTCTCCTCCGTGGGATACGCCGATCCGATCTTGATCTTAATATCCTCGGCCGTGCGCTCGCCGATCAGCAGATTATATTTTTTCTTCACATAGGAAATAATGGCTTCGTCGAACTTATCGCCGGCCACGCGCACCGAGACCGAGGTCACGATATCGCCCAGCGAGATCACGGCCACCTCGGCGGTACCGCCGCCGATATCCACGACCATGCTGCCGGTGGGCTCGGCCACGGGCAGACCCGCACCGATGGCAGCCGCCATGGGCTCTTCGATCAAATCCACATCCTTGGCGCCGGCCTGACGGGCGGCGTCCTCCACGGCGCGGCGCTCCACCTCGGTTACACCGGAGGGGATGCACACCACCACGCGCGGGCGGCTAAACGTGCTGTTGTGCAGGGCCTTGCGGATAAAGTGCTTGAGCATGGTTGCCGTCACGTCAAAATCGGCAATCACGCCATCTTTCAGCGGACGGACCGCCACGATGGAACCGGGCGTACGGCCGATCATCTGCTTGGCCTGATCGCCCACGGCCAGAACCTCTTCCGTGCGCACGTCAACGGCCACCACCGACGGCTCGCGCATCACGATTCCCTTGCCCTTCATAAACACCAGGGTATTGGCCGTACCCAGGTCGATCCCGATATCTTTTGAAAACATAGTGGTTTTCCCCTTTCTCTCTTTTGGGCGCCCGGCGGGCGGCGCGCTTGCTGTGACAGTCTCTGCACCCTATACAGAACCCGCCTGCTGTTTCGCTTTTCAAAAAGGACGCAAAAGTCCCGAATGTAATTATTATACCGCTTTTTTCCGGTTTACTCAACCGAAAAATCACCGCATATCCCCTTTTTTTCGTTTTTCGGAAAGATTGAAAAAGCTTTCATTCCATCCCTCTCTCTTTTCGTATAACTTACCGGGCAAATACGGCCTCATCGTGAAAAAAACGCAAAAAAACGGCAAAATTTTCTGCGGTCGTTTCCATGGACGCCAGTTTCATTTCTCCTCAGTCGCGGATGTGAATGTGGCTGTATACCAGGATGGCCACAAACAGCAGAATGGCCTGGGCCACGTTGATGTTCACCAAAAGCCCAAAGGTGACCTGCAGAATGGCCAGATCCAGCGTACATGGCTGCAGCCCGAACTGAGCGCTCAACCCCAGCCAGCTGAGGAACGAAATGCCCCCGCACAGGTTCCCGATCACTTTTCCCAGTACCACC
>JBJEQH010000118.1:0-12395 GCA_051881655.1 Candidatus Heritagella sp.
CATCACCGCCTGCTGATACTGCCCCATGCCGTACAGCTTTTCCTTCGGGTCGCTGATAAACGAGGCGGTCAGCTGATAATCGCCGCCGAGAATCGGCTTGAAGCGGCGGGCCTGCAGATTTAAAGCGCCGTGCCAGCCCAGCTCCCGGAACAGCTCTTTTCCGTCCTGGTTGTAATAGGCGATTTCCGCCAGTCCGCCCTCGTTCTGGCTGAGAACGGCCTGCAGCTTGCCGCAGCGGATGCTGGCGCCTTTTTCTCCGGTTTCAATCACGGAGTCTGCCGCAGCCGGCGGCAGCAGGGCATAATCGGTGTCCAGAATTTCTCCCATTTTCACGGCCCGCACCCGCAGGCTGTTCGCCCCCCAGGGCTCCAGCCGCAGGATCTCTCCGTTGAAACGAACTACCAGGGCCTGGCCGTCTTTTTGAAAAACGCTCATAAAATCTGCCTTCTTTCTTTTCTCAATTGGGTTTGCATGGTCTGTTATGCTATACGGTCCCGTATTTTCGGCCGGGCCGTTTGCAGCGGGTTCAGAATATCGGGCGGGTCATCAGCATCCGGATGCGGAAGGGCCGTTCGGGGGACAGCTCCTGTACGGCACGGCGTACGTCCTCCTCCTGTACCAGCATGCCAAAGGGCACGGCGACCAGCATGGCCTCTTTCTCCTCCCCGAAAAAGACCATCGCCGCTTTGCGTCCGGTAAATTCGGTCAGGGGTGCGTGAATGCCCAGCACCAGCAGGTCGCGGTATTCCCCGTCCTCCACCTGGCAGGTGCCCAGGTTAAAGGGGCACACGGAAAGGGTATCCGTCACGGGCCCGCTGCCATAGGGCCGGTCGATCACGGCGTGAACCTCCCCCGGCGCTTTCAGTGGGGGCAGGGGAAACCGCCGCTGGACGATGCCGGTGTACAGCCGCATCAGCGACGAGATCAGGATGACGCCCAGAGCCATGGCCCCGGCCACCCCGATGGTCTCCAGCAGCTTTTGGAGGAACTGCTCCGATTCCCCAGCGACGGCGTACTTCATACTGTAGTAAATCCCGGCCCCGGGCACCAGAGCGAACAGGCCGGTGATCAGAAAAGCGGTGACCGGCGCCTTTTTCATGCGGGCCATCCATTCGCTGTACAAAGCGGCGCCCAGTGTTCCGAAAAAGCTGCGCATGGCGGTCCCCAGGGAAACGGGGGTGAGCAAATAGATCAGCAGGGCGATACAGCCCCCCAGCGAGGCCCATACCAGCGGGCGGCCGCGGACGTTGTTGGTCATGGAAAAGCCGACACAGCCCACCAGACAGCACAGAAGTGCCAGAAAAAGATTCATATCATCCAAGTCCGATCACCCCCATCAGAAGAGAGACCGCCGACGAGGCCCCCACGGCGCCCAGAGCGATGCTGACGGCGATCAGCAGCACATCCGCCAGCTTGCTGACCCCGGCGGTCAGGTCCCCGGCCATAACATCGCGGATGCAGTTGGTCAGGGCCAATCCCGGTACCAGATTCATCAGCACCCCGATGATGATGGGGTCGCTGTGAATACCGGGAAGCAAAAAAGCAAAACTCATGGAGATGGCGCCGATACAGAAGCTCTCCAGCAGAAGGTTAAAATAGACGTTTACCTGCAGCCGTGCCAGCGGGAACGACAGCATGGCCACCAGGACGGCCGGGATCAGCGACAGCGCGGCTTCCGGAAAACCGCCGCCGAACAGCATGGTAAAGCCCATGGATACCAGTGCCCAGGCAAGGCAGGTCTGCCATGGCGTATAGACCGGCATTTCCAGAATACGGTCGATTTCCCGGTTTACGGTATCAAAGTCCGGCTTTAACAGGCAGATGCGGCGGCACAGGTCGCTCAGGGCCATCATGCGGGACAGATTGGTCTTCTGCCCGGTAACGCGCACACAGCGGGTGGCATTCTCTCCGCCCGGCAGGCTGACCGTGGCAATAACCGTGGTGGGCACGCAGTACACCTGGGATTCCCCGGCACAGTAGGCCATGTGGATCCGGTGCACCGAATCCTCCACCCGATAGATCTCAGCCCCGCTTTGCAGCATCAGAACGCCGATGCGGGTGCTCATGTTCAGTAGCTGGTTGACATATTGCTCCAAAACAAAAAGGCTCCTTCATTTTTTCTTCTCTCATCCAGTATACCAACCCAAACGGCAAAGTGCAAGGCCGGCTGCGGGGCAGAAAAACTTGTACGGACAAAATTTTTTGCAAAAACAGGTCATATTTGCGGTATAAAGAACCAAAGCCGGAATGTTGAAGAAAGTTGTATGATAACATATAATTAAGTTGTATGCATTAGTGGAGAGAAAGGCAGGCGATTGTTATGTCCAATCATCCCAAAGAGGGGGCCAAATATCAGATTCTGGTGGAGAATATCCGCCGGGAGATTCACGAGGGAAAGTACCAGACCGGTGACAAGCTGATGAGCGAAAACCAGCTGTCCGCCCAGTACGGATTCAGCCGCCAGACCGTGCGGCAGGCCCTGGGGATTCTGGAACAGGAGGGTGTGCTGATCCGCCGCAGGGGCAGCGGCACCTATATCGCCCGCGGCGGCCAAACCCGGAAAACCCGTACCATCGGGGTGATCACCACCTATATTACCGACTATATTTTTCCCACCATTGTCCGCGGCATTGAGGAAGAGCTGACCTCTTCGGGGTATCATCTGTCGCTGGGGGTGACCCGCAACCGCGTGGAGACCGAGGCCCAGCTGCTGCGCTCGTTCATCGAGAGCGGCGTGGACGGGCTGATCGTGGAGGGCACAAAAACCGCCCTGCCCAATCCCAATATCGATCTGTACAACAAACTGCAGAGCATGGGGGTGCCCTGCGTGTTTTTCAACGGCTATTACCGCGAAATGCCCGGCAGCGTCTATGTGGTGACCGATGACCGGCAGGCCGGCTTCGACGCGGTGCGCAAACTGCTGGGGGCCGGGTGCCTGCGCCTGGGCGGTATTTTTAAATCCGATGACCGCCAGGGACACGAGCGGTACGCCGGTTTTGCCCGCGGCATTGCCGAGGCCGGCGGTATGCTGAATGACGACAGTGTGGTCTGGTATTCCACCGGGGACAAGGAGGAGCTGTTCAGCGGCGCAATGGCCAGCCATGTGCTGCGGTGCCTGCGGAACGGCGACGGCGTGGTGTGCTATAACGACCAGATCGCCTATGGCCTGATCGAGCTGCTGCGCGGGCACGGCTTCCACGTCCCGCAGGAGGTCTCCGTGGTCGGGTTTGACAATTCCAGCGTATCCCAGTATTCCCCCGTGAAGATCACCACCTTTGACCATCCCAAGGATGAGATGGGCCGGCTGGCGGCCAGGAAGATCATCCGCATGGTAGAGGACGGAACGAAGGAGACGTCCGTTGTGCTGCCCATGCCGCTGGTGGAAAAGGAGAGCGTGGCCCGGCTGAAATAAGGATTGGCCGGACAAAAAAGTGAGTTGTATTTCCACGAAAAATGCGGTACACTGGAAGCGGCCCTGCGGAGAGCGCAGGGGCGAAAACCGGCAAAGAGGAGTGTGCTGTATGCTGGAAGAACTGAAAGAACAGGTATACCGGGCGAACCTGCTGCTGCCCCGGTATGGGCTGGTGGTATTCACCTGGGGCAATGTTTCCGGGATCGACCGGGAAAAGGGATTGTTTGTGATCAAGCCCTCGGGTGTGGAATACGATAAACTCACGCCCGACGACATGGTTGTGATGGACCTGCAGGGCCGGAAGGTGGAGGGAAAACTGAACCCCTCCTCCGATACGCCCACCCATCTGCAGCTGTACCGGGCGTTTCCGAATATCGGCGGCGTTGTACACACCCATTCCCGCTGGGCGACCATCTGGGCCCAGGCGGGGCGGGATATCCCCGCTTACGGGACCACCCACGGCGATTATTTCTACGGCCCGGTCCCCTGCACCCGCCGGATGACGCCGGAGGAGATCGCCGGGGAATACGAAAAGGAAACCGGAAACGTGATCGTCGAGACCTTTGGGGGCAGGGACCCCGATCAGGTTCCCGCCGTGCTGGTGCAGTCCCACGGGCCGTTTACCTGGGGGAAGGATGCGATGGAGGCGGTGCACAATTCGGTGGTGCTGGAAGAACTGGCCATGATGGCCTGGCATACCGAGGCGATTGCTCCCCGGGCGGGGCAGGTTATGCAGCAGGAGCTGCTGGACAAGCATTTTCTGCGCAAGCACGGGAAAAATGCCTATTACGGACAGGGGGATCACCGATGAGCCGCGGAATCTGGCGCCTTGCCCCGGTGTGCAAGCAGGCGCTGTGGGGCGGAAAACGGCTGCTCTCGGACTATCATCAGCATTGCCCCGAGGGGACCTGTGCCGAGAGCTGGGTGCTGTCTGCCCATGAAGCGGGCAGCAGCCTTCTGGAAAGCGGGCCGTTTGCCGGGCAGGACCTGCGCACCATGGCGGCAGGGGAAGGAAGAGAGACGCTGGGGAAAAAGGGGCAGGAGTTTGACCGGTTCCCCGTGCTGATCAAGCTGATTGATGCGGCGGCGCCCCTGTCGGTGCAGGTGCATCCCGACGACGATTTTGCTCTGGAGCACGAGCACGAGTACGGAAAAACCGAGATGTGGGTGATTTTGCAGAGTGACCCGGGCGCCTTTCTGTATTTTGGGGTGGAGAAGGATGTCACCCCCGAAGAGGTGCGCGCAAGGGCCCAGGACGGTACGCTGGAAGACGTGCTGCGCCGGGTGCCGGTGCATCCGGGCGACGTGTTCTTCATCCGTGCCGGGACCATCCACGCCATCGGCGCGGGGATTACCCTGTGCGAAATCCAGCAGAACAGCAACACCACCTACCGGCTGTACGATTACAACCGCCGGGACAGCCAGGGGAATCTGCGCCCCCTGCATCTGGAAAAGGCGCTGTGCGTGTGCGATTTGAAAAAGCGCGAAACGGCGGCCTCCCATTTGGATCCGCAGGCGATTCCGGGCGGGGTGAAAACCCGGCTGGGCCAGTGCCGGTATTTTTCCGTGGACCGGTATGACTGTGAGACGGCGTGCCCAATTCCGCTCACGGAGGACTCGTTCTGCTCGGTTGTCGTGCTGACCGGGGAGGGAACCCTGTCGGTGGGGGAAGAGCGGATTTCCGTTCAGCCGGGGGACAGCTTCTATCTGCCGGCGCAGGAAGGCGTATGCCGGATGGAGGGGGAATTCTCGGTGTGCGCAACGCGTCTGGAATAAAAGAGAAACCGAAGAAAAGGGATGGCCGGCCATCCCTTTTTTGTTTCAAAGCCGGCCGGCTCCCGGCAAAAGCAGAGGAAAGGGGCGTCCCCCTTTTTCTCTGTTTTGTCCCGGGTGCGGGCGCTTGACAGGCGGAAATTTATCCGGTATAGTCAGACCGAAGAACAATTTTGCCAGGCAATAGTTGCCGGGCATTATTTGTCCGGCAGATGGGAAGGAGGCCGGTTATGAAAAAGAATGTGCGCATGGCGGACATCGCAGAGAAACTGGGAACCAGTACCGTCACGGTCTCCAATGCGCTGGCGGGGCGGCCGGGGGTCGGCGATCACCTGCGGCAGAAAATCCTGGCCACGGCCCGCGAGATGGGGTACACGCCCCGGGTTCACACCGCGCCGGGCGGGAAAACGGGCGCCGGGGTGATTGCCGTGCTGGTTTCCGGGCGGTTCTCCCTGGAGAATACCTTTTATTCCCAGATGTACCGCAGCTTTTCCATGGCCTGTTCGCAGAAGGGGTTTTCGACGACCCTGACGGTGCTGTCCAACGAGGAGGAGCGGGAGGCCCGGCTGCCGAATGCCGCCGGGGAAGCGGACGGCCTGCTGATGCTGGGGCAGATGGATACCCGGCTTCTGAGGGCCGCGGCCGGTGGGGAAAAACCGTGCCTGCTGCTGGATTTTTATGGGGAAGAGCTGGATCTGCCCTGTGTGCTCAGCGATAATCAGACCGGCGGCTATCGGCTTACGCAGCATCTGCTGCAGAGCGGCTGCCGCCAGATCGGGTTTGTGGGCAGTATCCTCGCCACCACCAGCATTATGGACCGGTATCTGGGCTGCTGCAAGGCGCTGCTCTCGGCCGGGATTTCCCCGCGGCCGGAATGGCTGCTGCCGGACCGGGACGAAAACGGAAACCTGATCTCCCTGTCCCTGCCGGAGAAACTGCCCCAGGCCTTTGTCTGCAGCTGTGACGAGGTGGCCGGCACCCTGATCCAGTCCCTGCGGCAGCGGGGACTGCAGGTGCCCCGGGATATCCGGATTGCCGGGTACGATGATTACCGCTTTGCCCGGCTGTGTACGCCGCCGCTGACCTCGTACCGGGTGGATATCGAGGGCATGGCCGGCCGGGCGGTCTCGCTGTTAATCCGTCAGATCCGGGGCAAGCCCGTTGCGGCCGGGCAGACCGTGGTGCCCGGGGCCCTGGTGATCCGTGATTCCACCGGGGGATGACCGTTGATTTGTTTTTTTCCGCTTATGAAAAAGCCAGCCGGCTGTTCCGCAAAGGACAGCCGGCTGGCTTTTTGTGTGTATGCTTATTTCATCAGCGATTCCAGATCAATGGTGTCGGCCGAGGGATCAGCCGGAGGTTCGGCGGAGGGGTCCGCCGGCGGGGTTTGTGCGGGTTCTTCCGCGTTCCCCTGCGAGGAGATGTCCTCCATACCGTCATTCTCTGCGGCGGCACCGGCGGCGCGCGCTTTCAGGCGGGGGGCCACCTGCAGATAGACAACGGTGCCCACGCCCAGAACGCCCAGCAGGATCAGCGAGAGCCCCACCCAGAACAGGGTGCCGCTGCCGCCGTTATTGCCGAACTGCACGGCAGTTTCCTTCGCCAGGTCTTCACTCTCTTCACTCTCTTCGCCGGTTTCCGGCACACTGCTCTCCAGCTCTTCCACCGGCAGCTTCTCGATCACGCTGGCGTCGTCCACCAGGTCATCGTTGCTGTCATTCTGGAAGGTATTGTCCCCTGTATAATAAGAAGTACCGTCGTTGGGGTCCACCGGCTCGTCATCGCCCTCCGGTTCAATCGGCGGCTGAGAGGAGGCGGAGGATTCCGCGGAGCTCTCCGGGGTGCTCGAGGAACTCTCCGGCTGAGAGGATTCCTCCACGGTGCTGGACGAGCTCTCCTCCGATGGGGAGGAGGAAGAGGATTCCCCGATGGACGATTCCGGTTCCGACGATTCCGAGGAAGACGGCGGCGGATCCACCGGATCCCCGGAGGATTCCCCTTCGCTTCCGCTCTCATCCGTTGTAATGGGGGTGCCGCCCGCGCCGGTTCCCGTATCGGTCTCTGCGTAAACGGCTATGCCGCTTCCCAAAAGCATCAGCGTCATGCTGAGCGCGATCAATGTCCGTATCGCTTTTTTCCGTTTCATGAAAGACGATCTCCTCACTTCAAAAGATAAAGGCACAGAACCTGTGCGAAAAAGCAAAATCCTATTTTTGTATCATAGCACATTCCGCGCCGTTTCTCAATGGAAAAGTGCCCGGGATTTTGAAATTATGGAATCTTCAGGTCATCGGAATCGAGAAAAATGGTGACCGGGCCGTCATTTACCAGGCGCACCTGCATATCCGCTCCAAATTCACCAGTCTGTACCGTCACGCCCTTCCGGCGGACCTCCTGGGCAAAGGCGCGGTACAGCGGCTCGGCCACATCCGGCGCCGCGGCTCCCGAAAAGGAGGGGCGTGTGCCGCGGCGGCAGTCAGCCCCCAGGGTGAAATTGGAGATCAGCAGCATTTCGCCCCCGATATCCAGCAGCGAGCGGTTCATCTTCCCGTTTTCATCGCTGAAAATCCGCATTTCACACAGCTTTTTGGCCATAACCTGCCCGTGCTTTTCCGTATCGCCGGGCATCACGCCCAGCAGGATAACCAGCCCTTCCCCGATGGCGCGGTTTTCCCCGCCGTTGATCGTCACATCCGCCTGTTTTACGCGCTGCAAAACCGCTCTCATACCGATTCCTCCTCTTCTTCCCGCACAATTACACAGGGTGGGAATCCCTGCAGGCTGTCGCCCTGCGGATGGCTTTCCATGCGGCAGGGGATGTCCAGGTGCATCTTGGCGTATTCCGGCGCCCGGTACATGGTCCACACCGGTATTCCCGCGGCCGAGGGGGTCTCCCCAAGGGTGAAAGAGACGTAGATCTGCCGCAGAATGTCCCGCATTTTTTCAAAATCGGCCCGTCTTTCCGCAGGGAAATCGGCGCAGTCGTCAAACAGTACCCCGTGGTCAAACCCATGGGTGGCCGGCAGAAAGTCAAAACTGTAGTTCCATACCGGCAGAAAGTCCCCCAGCTTCCCGGCCAGCAGGTCTGTGTAATACCGGTACATAAAATCGGTGTGAACCCGGTGCCAGGCAGCGCGCACGGCGGCGTCATCGGGGTGCTCTCCGGCCAGCAGGGCATCGGCGGCCCGCCGGGCCAGCGGGGCATTGTCCCCGTACAGGTCGCGGCACTGGTCCTGCAGGCAGGGGGATTCATCGGCGAACAGCTCGTACCGGTTGCTGCCGATCAGAATCCGCCCCTGCCATCCCCGGCCGGTGTACAGCTCGTCCTCCCAGTTCTCCGGGATGATGGCCCCGTCGGCCACCGGACCGAACAGACAGGTGCTGTTTCTTCCCGCGCACATCCGGCGCTGGGCCCGCAGCAGATCCTCGTTTTTCATGGTGAACAGAACCGACGGATCCGATTCGCACCCGGCAAAGCGGAAAAACTCGCGGGCGATGTGACCGGCCGTTTTCCGCGAGCGGATGCTCTGGGTGCCGCCGCTGGACAGGATCGCCTGAGAGAACAGCACACGCGCCGCCGGGGCGGCCAGCAGGGCCCCGATGGATTTGGCCCCGGCCGAGAGGCCCATGACCGTCACCCGCCGGGGATCGCCGCCAAAACAGGCGATTTCCCGCTGAATCCACTGCAGGGCCAGAATCTGGTCCCCTATGCCGTTGTTGCCGGAGGAGGCGCCGATCTGCAAAAAGCCCCACACGCCCAGCCGGTAATTCACATCCACATACACAAATTCCCCGGAGAAGGGCTCGGCGCGGTCGGCGGCCCCGTTTTGAAAAGCGCCGCCGTGCAGGTTGACCAGCACCGGCCGGCTTCCCTCGCAGGAGGGGGTGAAGATATTCAGGTTCAGGCAGTCCTCCCCGTGGGTCTGCCATTCGTTTTCCTTTTCGTCCGTCTCAAAGGCGAAGGGGCCAAAATGGGTGCAGTCCCGCTCTTCGGTCCACGGGTCACAGGGCACGGCGGGCTGAAAGCGCCGGGCTTTCCCATAGGGAACCCCCAGAAAGCAGAGCCCGTATTTTCCGGTTTTGCCCCGCACGGGGCCCAGCGAACAGACGGTTCTCATTCTCCCTCTCCCTCTCTCGTATCGGTTTACGCCGTTTCTTCCTCTTTTTTGGCGGCCGCCTTTTTGGCCGCCTGCTTATTGGCCAGCAACACCACCACAATGCCGATCAGCACAAGGATCATGCCGAACAGCAGGTTTACGCCGATTTCCTCGTGCAGGGCCAGGGCGGCGAACACACTGGCCAGGATGGGCTTGACGAAGAAGGTCATCGAGCCAAGGCTCGTATCCGTTTTGGACAGGCCGTAGAAATAACTGGCGTAGGCAATGCCGCTGACAAAAATGGACAGATACACAATCTGCACCCAGATGGCGCCCCAGTCAAAGGCAAAGGGCGATACCCCCTGCCAGGCCAGCAGCGGCAGCAGGCACAGCGACCCCAGCGTGAAGCTGACGCCGGTCAGCGTCAGGCTGCCCACCTTGGCGGCAGTCTTCTTGCTCAGCACCGTATAGGCGCCGAACAGCACGGCGCTGATCACAATCAGGATTACGCCCAGCGTGACGTTTTCGCCCTCGATGTTGCCCGAGCCCAAAAATCCGGCCACCGCAACGCCGCCCAGGCCGATCAGCAGCCCCACGGCTTTCAGCCAGGTGATTTTTTCATGCAGGATCAGGGACGAGAACAGCGCCACAAAGATGGGGTTGGCGCTGAACAGCACCGCCGAGATGCTGGCATTGGCGAAGAACACCCCGTACTGCAGCAGCGTCATGGACAGGGTCACATTGAGAAAGCCGAGCAGCAGCATCATCAGCACATCGCGGACCGTAATTTTCACCCCGCGTCCCCGCAGATCGAAAAAGGCGAACGGCAGCAGGCACAGTCCGCCGAAGAAAAAGCGGATGAAGGTCAGCTGTGTGGCCGAGATAACCCCGGAGGTCGTCTTGCTGACCACCTCGAAGGTGCTGAAGAACAAAATGGTGATCGCCAAAAAGATCACGCCGTTATTCCATTTTTTCACAGATTGTTCCACTCTTTTCTATGTAATTTACTTTTCCACCACCGAGGGGAGCCCCGTCTGCCAGGTGATGGCTTCGCCGTCGCAGCTGGCCAGAATGGTATCCTGCTCGTCGGTGCGGTAGACGGCAATCCCGCTTTCTTCCAGCAGGGCGAGAATCTCGCGGTGCGGGTGGCCGTAGTCGTTATCCACCCCGCAGGTGATCACCGCCGTCTGCGGCGAGACCGCCTGGAAGAATGCGTCTCCGGTGGAGGTGGAGCTGCCGTGATGGCCCATTTTCAGCACATCGGCCGATACGTCCATGCCGGCCTGCAGCATGTCCTGCTCGGCTTCTTTCGTGCAGTCGCCGGTAAACAGGAAGGTGCGCTCCCCGTAGGTCAGCCGCGCGACGATCGAGTAGGCGTTCAGGTCATCGTAATCCTGCCGGGTGGGACCCACCAGCTCCAAAAGAGCGCCGTTCTCCTGATAGACGACCAGACCCGCCTTGCCTTCCTTCACCTGCACGCCCTGCTCGTCGGCCGCGTCCAGCATGTTCTCATAGCAGCGGGTGGTGGGGGTTTTGCTGCTCTTGGTTTTGGGCATATACAGGGTATCCGCCGGGATCGCCTGCAGCACCGCGGCCATGCCGCCGATGTGATCTTCGTGCGGGTGGGTGGCAATCACAATGTCCAGCCGGTCCACGCCGTGCTCCTGCAGCCACTGGCACAGGGTGTTCTTGGTGGCGGTGGTACCGGCATCAATCAGGATGTTGGCGGTGCCGCCGTCCTCCCCGGGCAGCTGTACCAGAATGCTGTCGCCCTGGCCCACGTCGATGTACCAGATTTTCGCCTCTCCCGCCGGCTCTCCTGCCGTGGAGACCGAAGAGGGGGAAGACGGCTCGGGGGTATCCCCGAAAACCCACCCCTCCCACAGCTGGGGATTGTTCCACAGGAACAGGGCGATGACCAGTAGAATCGTGAGAATGGTGCCGCCCACGGTCTGCTTTTTTCGGGATGCTCTTTTTTGCGCCAATTTGGTTCCTCCTCCTGCTTTGTCAAAATGACCGTTTTTTCGGTCTGAATCGCGCAAAGGGCCGCAGTCCTTCGCGGGGGGAACCCCCACGGAACTGCGGCCCCTGCCGCTTTCCCTGTTGTTTAAACGTCTTTGTACAAATTGAACCGGAACAGTTTCGATTCATCCTCTTCGTTCTCACACTGAATGAAGGCTTCTGCAATTTTTCCGCCCTCGATCAGCCGGGTCAGCCCTACCAGCTGGCACAGTTTGCTCTTCAGGTTCAGCCGGTCGCCCTCGCGGGTAATCAGCCACACATTCCCCTGGCAGCTTTCAAGGAGTTCTAAAAACTTCGGTACGTCGATATCGTGCATTTCCAACAGTTGATTCGCCATATGAACACAACCTCCTTCTTTCTATACACAATGGATTTGCCAGTGGTCGCCTTCATTATAGAGGAAAAACCTTCCCGGTGTCAATGGATGATTCCGTCGCAGATATGCACAACTCGCTCCGCTCTTTTGGCTATTTTGTCATCATGGGTGATGAGAATGACCGTTTTTCCCTCTTCCCGTTGGGTTTTCAGGAGGTCCATCACCATTTCCGCCGATTCCCGGTCCAGGTTGCCGGTGGGCTCATCGGCCAGCAGCAGCCGGGGCTCGGTTACCAGGGCGCGGGCCAGGGCGGTGCGCTGCTGCTGGCCGCCGCTCATCTCCCCGGGGCGGTGGTCGGTGCGCTGTGCCAGCCCCACCCGGCACAGCGCTTCCAGCGCCAGGGTGTGCCGCTGCCGCGCCGGGATCCCCCGGTAAATCAGCGGCAGCTCCACGTTTTCCCGGGCGGTCAGCCCCGGCAGCAGACAGTAATTCTGAAAGACAAATCCGATGGTGTCCCGCCGCAGCCGGGTCCGTCCCCGGGAGGAGAGTTTCCCTACATTTTTCCCCAGCAGGAGATACTCGCCGCTGTCGGGCAGATCCAGGCAGCCCAACAGATTCATCAGGGTGGATTTGCCGCTGCCCGAGGGTCCGGTGATCGCCACCAGCTCCCCCTGCCCGATGGAGAGATTGATACGCCGCAGGGCCTGCACAGTTTCACTCCCCCGGTAGTAAAACCGGCTGACATCCCGCAGTGTGAGGATCGTTTCCATGTTTT
>JBJEQH010000119.1:0-2748 GCA_051881655.1 Candidatus Heritagella sp.
GACTTTTACCTATTATGCATTGGGAATCCATGTTAATTTTGATCCTCTTGTTCCAAAGTTTGGATGTTGGTATTTCCTTGCCCTCTTTTTCCATATTATTGTAACTATTCTTTTGAAGAAATTCCGTTTTCTTTTTATTGGATCTGTTCTTCTTTCGATTATAGTTTTTCTTCTTCCTTATACTCTTTATGGCGTTTTCTTTCGTGCCATTATGTTTTATCCCTTCTTCCTGTTTGGTTACTATACCTCTTCTTACTCCTTTTCTTTCTGCAAACATGCTTGGTTCCGTTTTCTAAGCATTCTGTTTTTTATTGCTCTTTTCTGGATAATCTTCAAAAAGGAATCTCATATTCCCTTGGATCTTCTATATTTAGCCGATTCTATTGGGCAAATAGAAGGGACCAGACTATTAGAAAAGCAATTTCTCCATATTCTATTTTGTTTCCTCTGTTTCTTTGCTTTTCTGGGAATTTGTCCCGCCCAAAAAACTTTCTTTACCTATATAGGAACTCACTCTGTATATGTTTATGCACTTCATCTTTTTCCGGTCCAAATTCTTCGAAGTATCTGGCCCGCTATTCCCACTGAAAACACTTTCGGTGTTTGCCTTTTATTGTCAGGAGGGATTCTTCTCTCTTTCCTTCTTGCATCTCCTCCTGTCCGCTATCTTTTTCATTTCTTTTTTGAACCAAATAAACGCGTTACTGAAAAGCTTCAAAAACTTTTTCACGAATACCCTTGAGAAAATTGGATCTCAATCGGATCGTTTAAGTCTTTCTTGTCACTTTTTATAAGGATTGCCAGAGAAAAGATGTTCACAGTAGGATACAGCGTAAATAAAAAAGATGCTGCCTGATAAATAAAGCAGCATCTTTTTATTTCTCCTTTCCCATGAGACCATTCTAATCCGCATTATTTTCCTCCCCCAAAATCCGGACGGTGCGGGAGAGGCCGTCGTCAATCCCGGTGGCGGCACGCCAGCCCAGGGCCTGCAGCTTACCGGCATCCATCACACCGTTTTCCAAGTTGGAAAAACCGGCATCCTCGGTGGGGGATGCCGCCGCATAGATCACCCGGCTGTTCCCCAAACGAGCTGCCTTTTCCGCCAGCTCCTTTAATGTCAGGATGGAGCGGCTGTCGGCGATATTATAGGCTTCCCCGTCCTGTCCCCGCAGCAGGATGGTCAGAAAAGCCGTGGCCGCGTCCAGCGCATAGGTGTACGAATACCGCTGCTTTCCGCTGCTTTTCAGTACGATGTCCTCGCCCTGCACCGCATGGCGGATAAACTGGGCCGTGGCTTTATTGTCCGCTTCCAGCATGGTCGGACCATACACCCGGCTGGGGCGGGCAATGCACACCGTCAGGCCGTACTGCTTGCGGTATGCCTGGCACAGGGCTTCACACACCCGCTTGCTCTCGGGGTATCCGGCCCGCACCGTATTGCAGTCAATATTTCCGCAGTAGTCTTCCGAAAAGCACATCGCATCGCCCCGGTTCTGACCATAAATCTCCACCGAGGAGATTTCCAGCACGCGGCGCGTGCCATGCTGCACCGCATGGGCGAGAAGGGAAGAAAGCCCCTGCACATTCGTCAGAATCGTCCCCACCGGGTCACTGCTGTAAGCGGCCGGATGCGCATTGCTGGCGCCGTTGATGATATAGGAAAAAGTCCTGTCCGGTGGAAGAGGGGTACAGATATCCTGTGTGAGGAAATGAAAGGCCGCCTCCCCTTCATAATCCGCAAACCGCTGGTGCAGCCGCTCGCGGCTACGCCCCAGAGCCCAGATTTCCACCGGTTTTCGCCCGCTTTCGCGGTTGTGCTCCATCAGAAGATCAATCAGGCAGGTGCCGATCAGGCCCGTTGCACCGGTAACCAGCAGGGAAGCGCCCTCCAGCTCCTCCCATGGAATCCACGGGGCAGCAGAAGCGGCCCGGATTTCTTCTTCATATAAAGGATGATGAAAGTACATAATCCCTCCGCTTTACTCCTTGTGTCCCTCAATGGCCAGCAGCGCTTTGAAAATCTTCAGATCCCCGGGCGTTGTCAATTTCACATTGGTCTCGGAGCCAATGGAAAAATGCACCGTCTCCCCCAGCTCAACCATCAGGGTACAGGTGGCCACCGAGTTGGTAATGCCCCGGGCAAGCGCCTCGCGGTGCGCCCAACTCAATTTTTCCAGCGGAAAGCCCTGGGGGGTCTGAGTCATGCCCAGCCGGTCGCGGGAGATCACATGATTCGAGGTCTCCTCGGTGGTGCGCTCCAGCACCGCCGTGGTGCACGGCACACACGCCACCGCCGATCCCTTTTCCCGTGCGGTAATAATGCAGTCCGAGATGATATCCTGGGAGACCATCGGGCGGATCGCATCGTGTACCAGCACGATATCCTGCGGCGAAAAGGTCTTTTCCAGCTCGTATACGCCGTTGCGGATCGAAGCCTGCCCATTTTCCCCGCCTTCGATCACCCACCGCAGCTTGGTAATGCCAAACTGCCGGGCATACGCCCGGAGGATATCATGCCACCCTTTAATGCACACAATACAGATGGCGTCGATATCCGGGTGTTTTTGAAAAGCCTGCATGGTGTAAACGATAATCGGTTTATCGTTTACGTTGATGAACTGCTTGGGAATTTCCTGGCGCATACGCTGGCCGCTTCCGCCGGCAATGATAAGCGCGATATTCATAAAAGCTCCCTCTCTCTGTCCTTTGGCTTTCTGGTTTTTGTAAACCAAGGCTGAAGCTACC
>JBJEQH010000120.1:0-2732 GCA_051881655.1 Candidatus Heritagella sp.
AGGCGACCGTGCGGAGCACGGCGGGAAAATTCGGGGTGAGCAAAAGCACGGTGCACAAAGACGTCAGCGAGCGGCTGCGCCGGGTGAATCCCCGGCTGTATAAGCAGGTGCGCCGGGTGCTGGAGGTGAATAAATCCGAGCGGCATATCCGCGGGGGAATGGCGACCCGGGAAAAATACCGGCTGCAGACCTGTGCGCGGGAGAACGGAAAAAATCACACGTCTCCATAAAGCGGAATTTTCATCCGGAAAAGCGAAAGGGAGCGGGTACCCTGCCCGAAGGCAGGGGCCCGCTCCCTTTTCTTTTATGGATCCGGTGTATTCGTATAAAGGGGGATCATCGGGCATGGGCGACCTGATGCGGGTCCATCCGATAAACAATCCCCTGTTTGTCGACCATGGCAATGGGGGTCTGGGGCAGCAGCCGGCGAAGGCGGTCAATAAACCCATTGATCGGTTCGGCGGCCATGCCGGTAAAAATCATGCGTGCATGATAACTGCGTGCCACCTGAGCGGCACATCCGGCGGAATCATCGTGAAAATAGATGTTCATATCCGCCTGATAATCCCGGGCCGTGCTGCGCAGGTATTCCAGTTCCTCGCACAGCGCCTGGCCGGCCGCTGCCGTCGGAAGAACGCACAGCACCTGAACGGGCCACCCCTTTTGATCAGCCAGCTCTTTTCCGGCGCGGATCAGCCGGTCGCAGTCCCGCTGCCCCGTCACGCAAACCAGAACGCTGGCGCTGGGGGCCGTGGTTGTGCGGCTGAATGGTTTGGACAAAGAAAAAACCTCCTTTCCGCGCTTTGGGGGTATGGGCCCCTCTGCGCCTTTCCTGCTTTAAGTATACGCGATTTCTACAGGCGGGATAAAGACCACCTGTTGCATATTTGTGAATAAATTGTAAATACACGCCCCTTTTTGCGGAAAAGATAGAAGCTATTCGCACAAAAAGGAGGAAATAGTGAACGATAATCTTCAGCAAAAACACAACAAAACTTTCTTTCGTTAAGTTTGTTTCTTTTGTTGACAAACCTCTCCCGGCGAAATATAATAGAGAAAATGATGTCCGTACAAGCTGAGATTTGTGCGGAGAAAGGGGAGGCGGTTATGGAAAAAATGAGAGCCGGCTTTATTGGATATCTTCGTCCGGAGGATCATTTCTGGGCCGATATACAAAAGCTGGCCGCCCTGGGGTACCGGGGGATCGAGTCTCCCGAGGCATTTCTGATGGTGGGCGATGTGGAAGAAAATATCAAGCGCCTGGAGGATATGGGGATGCGGGTGCTGTGCGCCTATGCCTCGCTGGATGCGGTGCGCGCCCATGAAATCGGCGATATGGTTCGGGCGGCCCGGTTGATGAAAACGGATCGGGTGGCCTGCTATGTCAGTGCGGTGAACGGTTCCTTCTGGAACTGCCCGCCCACCTATGACGCAGTGCGGCGGGATATTGAGCAGCTGGAGCTTTTGGCCGGAGAACTGGAAAAGGAAGGGCTGACCCTGACGTACCACAACCACTATCAGGATTTTCTGGTCCGGTATAATGGGGTCACCTGCTTTGATATGATGCTCTCCCAAACGGAGAAGCTGAAAATTCAGCTGGATGCCGGCTGGGCACTGAACGCGGGGGTGGATCCATGTATGCTGATGCGCCGCCTGGGGAACCGGCTGGCAGCGTTGCATATCAAGGATTACCGTCCGGGCGAAAAGCGGGAGGATGCCGGGTACCGGCCGGTCTTTACCTCCGTTGGCTGCGGCGAGCTGCCGGTTGGGCGCGTGCTGCAGACGGCCTGTGAGATGGGATTGGATTATGCCGTGGTGGAACAGGATGAGATGGACCATCTCAGCGCCATGCAATCCCTGACAGCGGCCTATCTGAATATGAAAGAAACCGGTTTTGTGGAATGACAGGATCGGAAATGGAAGAAAGGATGATTCAATTTATGAAACGCGGCGTACAGCTGTACACGGTGCGGGAATTCCTGGAAAACCCCGGGCAGGTGGAGGAATCCCTGCGGAAAATCAAAGCGATCGGCTATGATTCCATCCAGGGCTGGCCGGCCGGAGGGCTGACGGAGAACGAGTACTTTGACCTGTGCGAGCAGATCGGCCTGAAAAACTGCTCGGCGGGGGGCGAGTACGAGGAAATGCTGAAAAGCCCGGCGGCCGTGGATGCTGCTATCCGGCAGGCCAAGCTGTTCGGGGTAAAGGATATCTCCATCGGTACGCTGCCCAAAGAGCTGCGCGAGAGCGAAGAGGGCTACCACACTTTCGCCAGAGGCGTGAACCAGATTGCCGCCGAACTGAAAAAAGAGGGGATGTGCCTGCTGTATCACCCCCATGCACTGGAGAGCTACTCTCTGGGCGGCGGGAAAAAGGGGCTCGATATTCTGATCGACGAGACCGACCCCGATGGTTTTCATTTCTCGCTGGATACCCATTGGCTGCAGTCGGCCGGCCTGAATCCGCCGGATGTGATTCGCCGGGTAAAGGGCAGAATGAGCATCGTCCACTATAAGGATTACAAGATTATCGGCGGCGCCGTACAGGTGGAGGATGTTGTAAAGATGTTCGGCGAAGTGGGCGAAGGCAACCTGGATTGGCCCGCCATCGTGCAGGCCAGCCGCGATATCGGGGTGGAATATGCCATTGTGGAGCAGGATATCTGCCCCGGTGATCCGTTTGACAGCCTGAAGAAGAGCTGGGATAATCTGGAGAAATTCGGCGTATAAGGG
>JBJEQH010000121.1:0-12311 GCA_051881655.1 Candidatus Heritagella sp.
TCCATGCCCGTTCCACGGGCCCCTATTCGCTGGTTACGCAGCAGCCTCTGGGCGGTAAAGCGCAGTTCGGCGGCCAGCGTTTCGGCGAAATGGAAGTGTGGGCGCTGGAAGCGTACGGCGCCGCCTATACTCTGCAGGAGATTCTGACCGTGAAGTCGGACGATGTGGTCGGCCGTGTAAAGACGTACGAAGCCATTGTCAAGGGCCAGAATATTCCCAAGCCCGGTGTGCCTGAGTCCTTCAAGGTTCTGATTAAAGAGCTGCAGAGCCTGGGTCTGGATGTAAAGGTGCTGGATAAGGACGATCAGGAAATCGACCTGAAGCAGAACTTCGATGATGATGACAACATGGGCTTTACCCCCAGTGATTATGCGGAAGAGCTGACCACCGGTGTGCAGGAAGGCGATGAGATCGAAGGATATAGCGTAGAAGATCCCGATGAAGACGGCGACTTCGGCTTTGAAGAAGGCGCTGGTTTTGATGACGATCTGTTCAGCGATGACGAGGGTTCGTCCGATCTGCTGGATGAGTAAGAGGAGGTTACAGGATGGAATTTGCTGAGTTCGAATCGATCAAGATCGGTTTGGCTTCTCCGGACCAGATTCGTGCCTGGTCCCATGGCGAAGTGAAGAAGCCGGAAACCATTAACTATCGTACCCTGAAACCCGAGCGTGACGGCCTGTTCTGCGAGCGTATTTTTGGACCGACCAAGGATTGGGAGTGCCATTGCGGCAAGTATAAGCGCATCCGCTATAAGGGCAAGATCTGCGACCGCTGCGGCGTGGAAGTGACCCGCAGCAAGGTGCGCCGTGAGCGCATGGGCCATATTGAGCTGGCGGCTCCGGTATCGCATATCTGGTATTTTAAGGGGATTCCCTCCCGCATTGGTCTGATGCTGGATATTTCTCCCCGTATGCTGGAGAAGGTTCTGTACTTTGCCCAGTATATTGTCACCGATCCGGGCAATGTCCGCGAGCTCTCCAAAAAGCAGATGCTGACCGAAAAAGAATACCGCGATCTGCGTGAGAAATATGAGGACGATTTCCAGGCGGGCATGGGCGCCGAAGCCATTAAAAAGCTGCTGGAGGAAATTGATCTGGACGTGCTCTCTCAGGATTTGAAGAGCGAGCTGGAGGCTTCCTCCGGTCAGAAGCGCGTACGGATCCTCAAGCGTCTGGAAGTGGTGGAATCCTTCCGTCTGTCCGGCAACCGCCCCGAGTGGATGATTCTCGATGTGGTGCCGGTTATCCCGCCGGATATCCGCCCCATGGTTCAGCTGGACGGCGGCCGGTTTGCCACCTCGGATCTGAATGATCTGTATCGCCGCGTAATCAACCGGAACAACCGTCTCAAGCGCCTGCTGGAGCTGGGTGCGCCGGATATCATCGTCCGCAACGAAAAGCGCATGCTGCAGGAAGCTGTCGATGCCCTGATTGACAACGGCCGCCGCGGCCGCCCGGTGACGGGCCCCAACAACCGCCCGCTCAAATCCCTGTCGGATATGCTCAAGGGCAAGCAGGGCCGTTTCCGTCAGAATCTGCTGGGCAAGCGTGTTGACTACTCCGGCCGTTCGGTTATCGTGGTCGGTCCTGAACTGAAAATGTACCAGTGCGGCCTGCCCAAGGAGATGGCGCTGGAACTGTTCAAGCCTTTCGTAATGAAGCGCCTGGTGGAAACCAACGCCGTTGGCAATATTAAGGCAGCCCGCAAGGCAGTGGAACGCGCCAAGCCCGAGGTATGGGATGCGCTGGAAGTGGTCATCAAGGGCCACCCCGTACTGCTGAACCGCGCCCCGACTCTGCACCGCCTGGGCATTCAGGCTTTCGAGCCGGTGCTGGTAGAGGGCCGCGCCCTGAAGCTGCATCCGCTGGCCTGTACGGCGTATAACGCGGACTTCGACGGTGACCAGATGGCCGTTCACGTGCCGCTGTCGGCTGAAGCCCAGGCCGAAGCCCGTTTCCTGATGCTGGCGGCCAATAACCTGCTCAAGCCCTCGGACGGCCGCCCGGTAACGGTGCCTACGCAGGACATGGTGCTGGGTTCCTATTGGCTGACGCTGGACCGCGATGGCCAGATCGGCGAAGGAAAAATTTTCCGCGATGTGGACGAGGCTCTGATGGCCTATGATACGCATGTGGTCAACCTGCAGTCCAAGATTAAAGTCCGCCGCACCGGTATGTGGAACGGGGAAAAGATCGAGGACCTGATTGATACCACGGTGGGTAAGATTATTTTCAACCGTCCTATTCCGCAGGATCTGGGGTATGTGGACCGCACCAAGCGGGAAAATGCCCTGAAGTTTGAAATTGATTTCCTGGTCGGCAAAAAGCAGCTGGGCAAGATTATTGACCGCTGCATCAAAGTACACGGTACGGCCATGACCAGTGAAGTGCTGGATAATATCAAGGCACAGGGTTACAAGTATTCGACCTTGAGCGCGATCACCGTAGCCGTCGGCGATGCGACCATCCCGGAAGAGAAGAAGGAAATCATCGCCAAGGCGGAGGAACAGATCGACGAGATTACCGAGGAATTCCGTGACGGTCTGCTCAGTGACAGCGAGCGCTACAACGCAGTGCTGAAGACCTGGGAGAAGGCGACCAATGATGTGACGGATGCTCTGCAGAAGGGTCTGGACCGTTACAACCCCATCTATATGATGGCGGACTCTGGCGCCCGTGGTTCGATGAGCCAGATCCGTCAGCTGGCCGGTATGCGCGGCCTGATCGCCAATACCTCCGGTAAGACGATTGAAATCCCGATTCGGGCCAATTACCGCGAGGGCCTGAATATTCTGGAATACTTCATCTCCTCCCGTGGTGCCCGAAAGGGCCTGGCCGATACGGCTCTGCGTACCGCCGACTCGGGTTACCTGACCCGCCGTCTGGTGGATGTCTCACAGGATGTGATTATCCGTGAGGAGGATTGCGGTGCCGAGGATGGCCTGACCATTTTTGATATCCGCGAGGGCAGCGAGGCTATCGAGAGCCTGCACGAGCGCCTGCAGGGCCGTTATCTTGTCGAGGATTTCTGCGATCCGGAGACCGGCGAAGTTCTGGTATCCAAGGACAAGATGATGGACGACGGGGATGCCGATATCATCGTGGGCCATGGGGTAGAGCGGATCAAGATTCGCTCGATCCTGAACTGCCGCGCGAAGCACGGTGTGTGCAAAAAGTGCTACGGTGCCAACCTGGCCAACGGCCAGCCGGTTACCGTGGGCGAGGCGGTCGGTATTATCGCCGCCCAGTCGATCGGTGAACCGGGTACACAGCTGACTATGCGTACCTTCCATACCGGCGGTGTTGCCAGTGCGGAAGATATTACCCAGGGTCTACCCCGTGTTGAGGAACTGTTCGAAGGCCGCCGGCCGAAGCATCTGGCCATTTTGAGCGAGATTGCCGGTGTCGTCAGCTTTGAGGATATCAAGAAAAACCGCCACGTTGTCGTAACGAACGAGGAGACCGGTGACAGCAAGTCCTATCTGATTCCGTTCGGTTCCCGGATCCGCGTGCATGAGGGCGATGTGATTGAGGCGGGCACCCGGCTGACCGAGGGTTCGGTCAACCCCCACGATGTTCTGGCCATCAACGGGGCACAGGCTGTACAGGATTATCTGATTCAGGAAGTGCAGCGCGTGTACCGTATGCAGGGCGTTGATATCAACGATAAACACATCGAGGTTATTGTTCGCCAGATGATGCGCAAGGTACGCATCGAGGATGCGGGCAGCACCGATTTCCTGCCGGCCTCCATGGCCAGCAAGCTGGAAGTGGAAATGGCCAACGAGGAAATCCGCCGCCGCATTGCCGAAGGGGAGACCGATCTGCAGGAAGCCCAGGTTACCCCGATTCTGCTGGGCATTACCAAGGCTTCGCTGGCGACCGATTCCTTCCTGTCCGCTGCTTCCTTCCAGGAGACCACCCGTGTGCTGACCGATGCCGCCATTAAGGGCAAGTCGGATCCGCTGCTGGGCCTGAAGGAAAACGTCCTGATCGGCAAGCTGATCCCGGCCGGTACCGGTATGCAGTGCTATAACGACGTGGAAGTGGAAGACCTGACGGCTCCCGTTGCCGCCGAAGAAAAAATTGAAAATCAGGACTTGACAAACGCTGGATGAATCCTGTATAATCAGTGCTTGGGATAGTCTGTACAAAGCAGGATCCTGCCTGGAAACCCCAGGCAGGATATCCTTTTGTCTGAAACTTTTTGTACGGCCTTGGGCAGTATGCCTATGGGGCAGGTATAAAGTGGTTTTGTTTGGAAAATCCTACCGTTGGTGGCAACGGACAGGCTTTTGTCCTGTCTGTTTCACATATTTTTATTTTATTGTGAGGAGGTGTCAGTTTGCCTACTTTTAATCAGCTGGTTCATACCGGCCGCGAAGTTGCTCAGAAGAAGAGCAAGGCTCCCGCACTGCTGAAGGGCTGGAACTCCAAGAAGAGAGTTGCGATCAACCAGGCCTCTCCCCAGAAGCGTGGTGTCTGCACGTCTGTGAAAACCGCTACCCCGAAGAAGCCGAACTCCGCTCTGCGTAAGATCGCCCGTGTGCGTCTTTCCAATGGTGTCGAAGTTACCGCTTATATTCCCGGTGTCGGCCACAACCTGCAGGAGCACAGCGTCGTCATGATCCGTGGCGGCCGTGTTAAGGACGTTCCTGGTGTTCCGTACCACATCATCCGTGGTGCTCTGGATGCGCAGGGCGTTGCCAAGCGTATGCAGGCCCGTTCCAAGTACGGTGCGAAGCGCCCGAAGGCTGGTGCCGCGAAGAAGTAATCTTCCCGCGAATAGCCTTATGAATTGACAGATTTCACAGTGGCTCCCACCGGATTCTCCGGCGGAAGGCGTTTATATAAAATAGACGCTTCTTGGATGGCCAAGCGGAAGTTATGTCATACTTTCGAGTACCTATGATATCATTCTTGTGAAGGAGGGAAGATTATGCCGAGAAGAGGCAATATCGCAAAGCGCGACGTATTACCCGATCCGCTTTACAATTCCAAACTCGTAACCCGTTTGATCAATAATATCATGCTCGACGGTAAGAAGGGCGTTGCCCAGAAGATCGTTTACGGTGCATTTGATATTGTCAGCGAAAAAACCGGTAAGGATCCCCTCGAGGTGTTTGAGCAGGCCATGGAAAATGTCATGCCCAGCCTCGAAGTGAAGGCCCGTCGTGTAGGCGGCGCTACCTATCAGGTTCCTATGGAAGTTCGCCCGGAGAGAAGACAGACCCTGGGTCTGCGCTGGATCTCCACCTACTCCAGAGCTCGCAGTGAGAAGACCATGCGCGAGAGACTGGCTGCCGAAATCCTGGATGCAGTCAACGGTGTGGGCGGCGCTGCCAAGAAGTGCGACGATGTGCACAAGATGGCAGAAGCCAACAAGGCGTTTGCACACTTCAGATGGTAATCATCGGTGTGTAAATCAACATCGACTGGACTGTAGAAAAACAAGGAGGAAGCTATGCCAAGACAGGTATCTCTGGAGAAAACCCGTAATATCGGCATTATGGCTCACATCGATGCCGGTAAAACCACCACGACCGAGCGTATTCTGTTTTACACCGGTGTAAACTACAAGATCGGTGAAACGCATGATGGCGCTGCGACGATGGACTGGATGGCACAGGAGCAGGAGAGAGGCATTACGATCACTTCTGCTGCTACCACTTGCTTCTGGAAGAATCACAGAATCAACATTATCGACACTCCCGGACACGTGGACTTCACGGTAGAAGTACAGCGTTCTCTGCGCGTGCTGGACGGTTCGGTAACCGTATTCTGTGCAAAGGGCGGCGTTGAGCCGCAGTCTGAGACCGTTTGGCGTCAGGCTGAGGAATACAAAGTCCCCCGTATGGCATTTGTTAATAAGATGGACATCATGGGCGCCGATTTCTATCGTGTGGTCAACATGATGAAAGAACGTCTGAAGTGCAATGCCGTTCCGATCCAGCTGCCCATCGGCAGTGAAGATACGTTCCGTGGTGTGATTGACCTGGTCGAGATGCGTGCGGAAGTTTATTACGATGATCTGGGCAAAGACATGCGTGACGAGGATATCCCGGACGACATGAAGGAAATTGCGCAGAAGTATCGTACGGAACTGATCGAGCATGTGGTCGAACAGGACGAAGCCCTGATGGAGAAGTATTTCGAAGAGGGCGAAGAAGCCATCACCGTTGACGAAATCAAGGCGATTATTCGTAAATCCACCATTGCCAACACCATGGTGCCCGTAACCTGTGGTACTGCGTACCGCAATAAGGGCGTTCAGAAGCTGTTGGATGCGATTGTTGACTATATGCCGGCCCCCACGGATGTTCCCGCCATTAAGGGCGTCAATCCGGAGACCGAGGAAGAGGAAGAGCGTCACTCTTCCGATGAAGAGCCCTTCGCAGCTCTTGCTTTCAAGATTGCTACGGACCCGTTTGTTGGTAAGCTCGCTTTCTTCCGTGTGTACTCCGGTAAAGTAGAAGCCGGTACGACCGTGTATAACTCCGTAAAGGATAACAACGAGCGTCTGGGCCGCATTCTGCAGATGCATGCGAACCACCGCAAGGATATCCCGGAGGTTTATGCCGGTGATATCGCGGCGGCTGTCGGTCTGAAGAATACGACGACCGGTGACACGCTGTGCGATGAGAAGCACCCGATTATCCTTGAATCCATGAAATTCCCGGATCCGGTTATCCGTGTGGCCATCGAGCCGAAGACGAAGGCCGGCCAGGAGAAGATGGGCATCGCTCTGGCCAAGCTGGCTGAAGAAGATCCCACCTTTAAGGCGTATACCGATGAGGAAACCGGTCAGACCATTATCGCCGGTATGGGCGAGCTGCATCTGGAAATCATCGTAGACCGTCTGCTGCGTGAATTCAAGGTAGAGGCCAACGTGGGTGCCCCGCAGGTTGCTTATAAAGAAACCATCCGGAAGTCGGCTGATGTGGACAACAAGTACAAGCGTCAGTCCGGCGGTAGCGGCCAGTATGGTCATGTTAAGATCCGGATTGAACCCAACCCCGGCAAGGGTTATGAATTTGTGAACGCTGTGCAGGGCGGTGCCATTCCGAAGGAATATATTCCCGCGGTTGACGCCGGTATCCAGGGCGCTATGCTGAGCGGTGTGCTCGCCGGTTATCCGGTCGTAGACGTCAAGGTTACGCTGTATGATGGTTCTTATCACGAGGTTGACTCCTCCGAAATGGCCTTTAAGATCGCCGGTTCGATGGCGTTCAAAGAGGCAATGCGGAAGGCCGATCCGGTTCTGCTCGAACCGATCATGAAGGTTGTCGTTGTCGTTCCCGATGAGTATATGGGCGACGTTATCGGCGATCTGAACAGCCGCCGTGGTATGATCCTGGGTATGGATGCGGTAACCGGTGCACAGCAGATCAATTCCGAAGTTCCGCTGAGCTCAATGTTCGGTTATGCAACGGATATGCGTTCCCGTACGCAGGGCCGTGGCCAGTATGTTATGGAGCCGGCTCACTATGCGGAAGTTCCGAAGTCTGTTTCGGAAGAGATCATTTCCAAGCGTGCAAAAAAGTCTGAATAATCTCGGACTTTTTATGGATAACCCTTGATTTTCCTTCCGTAAGTTGATAAAATTGTTCTATCGACTGCGGATTATGACTGCAAGAATAAGGAGGAACATTCCAATGGCAAAGGAAAAATTCGAAAGAAATAAACCCCATGTAAACATTGGTACCATTGGCCACGTTGACCATGGCAAGACCACCCTGACCGCTGCTATCACCAAGGTGCTGGCTATGCAGGGCGAGGCCGACTTCATGGATTACGCCAACATCGATAAGGCTCCCGAAGAGAGAGCTCGTGGTATCACAATCAACACCGCTCACGTTGAGTATCAGACCGAGAAGCGTCACTATGCTCACGTTGACTGCCCCGGCCATGCTGACTATGTCAAGAACATGATCACCGGTGCTGCTCAGATGGACGGCGCTATCCTGGTTGTATCCGCTGCTGACGGCCCCATGCCGCAGACCCGCGAGCACATCCTGCTGTCCCGTCAGGTAGGTGTACCTTATATCGTTGTCTTCATGAACAAGGTTGACCAGGTTGACGATCCCGAACTGCTGGAACTGGTTGAGATGGAAATCCGTGAACTGCTTAACGAGTATGAGTTCCCGGGCGACGATACCCCCATCATTAAGGGTTCCGCTCTGCAGGTTCTGGAGAGCAGCTCCACCGATCCCAATGCTCCTGAGTATGCTTGCATCCATGAGCTGATGGACGCTGTTGACGAGTATATCCCCACCCCCGAGCGTAAGGCTGATCAGCCCTTCCTGATGCCCGTTGAAGACGTGTTCACCATCACCGGCCGTGGTACCGTTGCTACCGGCCGTGTAGAGCGTGGCGTCCTGAAGATGAGCGAAGAAGTTGAGATCATTGGTCTGACCGATGAGCGCCGCAAGACGGTTGTTACTGGCATCGAAATGTTCCGCAAGCTGCTGGACTTCGCTGAGGCCGGCGATAACATTGGTGTTCTGCTGCGTGGTATTCAGAGAACCGAAATCGAGCGTGGCCAGGTTCTGGCGAAGCCCGGTACGATTCATCCCCATACCAAGTTCAAGGGCCAGGTTTACGTCCTGACCAAAGAAGAAGGCGGCCGTCATACCCCGTTCTTCAACAACTATCGTCCGCAGTTCTATTTCCGTACCACCGACGTAACCGGCGTGATCTCCCTGCCCGAGGGCACCGAGATGTGTATGCCCGGCGATAACGTTGTGATGGATGTTGAACTGATCACCCCCATCGCTATCGAAGTTGGCCTGCGTTTCGCTATCCGTGAAGGCGGCCGTACCGTTGGCTCCGGTGTTGTAACCGCTATCAACGAATAATAATCGATTCGATTTCCCCGATACCGGCAGAATTTTCTGCCGGTATCTTTTTTTACAAAAAATGACAGGGTATTTGCGCAGAATTGCTTGTTTTGTGTATGGATTTTTTGAAGCGTCTGTGATATACTCAATATACAATTTTATAGGTCCTTATCAAGAGTGACGGAGGGAACAGGCCCTGTGATGTCCGGCAACCTGCAGAGCGATTTCTGTGTTGGTGCCAATTCCTGCGGATAAAAACCGAGAGATGAGGGGTTGTGTATTCATACCGCCTGCCTCCCGGCAGAGCGGTATTTCTTATTTTTTGTATAAATTTCTTATAGGAGGAAAAGAAAATGGCAGAGAGAAGATACCTTTTTACAAGCGAATCGGTAACCGAAGGGCATCCCGATAAGGTGTGCGATCAGATTTCGGACGCAATTCTGGACGATATTCTGAGCAAGGATCCGGCCGCCCATGTTGCCTGTGAGGTAACGGCCACGACCGGTCTCATCCATGTTATGGGAGAGATCAGTACCGAATGCTACTGTGATATTGAGTCCGTCGTCCGTCAGGTGGTAGCGGATATCGGGTATGACAATGCCGAGTGCAGCTTCAATGGTCATACCTGTGGGGTGATCACCTCCATTGATATGCAGTCCCCGGATATTGCGATGGGCGTGGATGAGTCGCTGGAAGTGAAAAACGGCGCCACCGAGGAAGAGGACCGCATCGGCGCCGGAGATCAGGGAATGATGTTCGGTTTTGCCTGTGATGAAACGCCGGAAAAAATGCCGCTGTCCATCTCGCTGGCCCATCGTCTGGCCAAAAAACTCGCCGCGGTGCGCAAAAGCGGAGAGCTGCCGTATCTGCGTCCCGATGGGAAAACCCAGGTTACAGTGGAGTATGAGGGGTATACCCCGGTTCGGATTGATACGGTGGTGATTTCCACGCAGCACGATCCGGAGGTGACCCTGGAGCAAATCCGTGAGGATCTTCTGCAGCATGTGATTCTGCCGGTCTGTCCCAAAGAGCTAATGGATGGGAATACAAAGTATTTCATCAATCCCACGGGCCGTTTTGTGGTGGGGGGCCCGGTGGGGGATTCCGGCCTGACGGGCCGCAAGATTATTGTGGATACCTATGGCGGCGTGGGCCGTCATGGCGGCGGAGCTTTCTCCGGGAAGGATCCCACAAAGGTGGACCGCTCGGCTGCTTATGCCGCTCGCTATGTGGCGAAAAATGTGGTGGCAGCCGGCCTTGCCAGGCGCTGTGAAGTACAGCTGGCGTATGCAATCGGCGTGGCACATCCGGTATCGGTGATGGTGGATACGTTCGGCACGGGAACGGTCAGCGATGAAAAGCTGGCAAAGGCTGTCCAGAAGGTATTCGACCTGCGGCCGACCGCCATTATCCGCGATCTGGACCTGCGCCGCCCCCAGTACTGTCCGTTGGCGGCCTATGGGCATATGGGGCGTGAGGATCTGGACGTGGCCTGGGAAAAGACGGACCGGGTGGAGGCGCTTCGGACCGCTGCGTGCGGGGAGGAATGATCGCCGTGGAAAAAATTGCGAGCTTTACCATTGACCATGATATTTTAACCCCGGGGATGTATCTCTCCCGGGTGGATGGGGATATCACCACCTATGATCTTCGGTTTGTAACCCCCAACCGGCCGCCGTATCTTCCCAACCCCGTCATGCATACGATCGAGCATCTGTTTGCGACGCTGGCGCGCAATGAAGAGGGGCTGAAAGAGCGTGTGATCTATTTTGGACCCATGGGGTGCCGTACGGGTTTCTATTTTCTGGTGCGGAACAGCTGCCATGAGGAGGTCATCGCTTTTACCCGGCGCGCGATGCAGGCAATTGCCCATTGGGATGGCGTGATTCCCGGTGCGCAGCTCTCCAGAGAATGCGGCAATTATCAGGAGCATGATCTGCAGGGGGCGCGGGAGTGGGCTGCCGCCTTTGAAAAAGTTCTGGAAAACTGGACGCCGGAAAACCTTGTTTATCCGCAGGAATCAAAGAAATAAAGAAGAAAGCTCCATCCGTCGATGGGGCTTTTACTTTTGTCCCCGTCTTTTATTGGCAGTTTTGCGCTCCTCTACATAAACTGGCAATAAAGGAGGGAACAGGAATGGATTGGATCGGTGGTGTTCTCCTTTGCTTCTTTTTGCTGTTGGGAATCCTGGTGGGGCTGAGAAAGCTGTTGTATATGATTTTGGGGGATAACAGCGGAACCCTGTGCCTGACTCTGTATTTTTGCGGACATGTGGAAAATGCAGAACAGCAGCTGCGCAGCGCACTGGAAGAGCTGCGGTGGATGGAAGGGCGAAGAAAAAAGATCCTGCTGTGCATTGATGATGGGATGGATGAGGAAACGCGCCGGATTTGCCGCTGCTTTGCCAGAGATTATCCGGTATGCCGTATTGTCACGCCGCAAGAGCTGCCGTCGGCCAAAACGGCGATTCTGTAATCGTTGCAAAACGGAGGAAAATCGTTTATACTGGTAAAAAGAAACTATGTTCGGGGGATTAAAATGCCGGAGAAAATCCTGTTGGAAATGAACGGTACGGTGGAACAGATCGTATACCGGAACGAAAAAAATCAGTATACGGTGCTGGAGATGAACAACGGTGAAGAGCTGGTGACGGTTGTGGGCTGCATGCCCTTTCTCAGCGTGGGAGAGGAGCTGCATGTAATCGGTACCTGGGGCAGCCATCCCAGCTTTGGCCCGCAGTTCAAGGCCCAGATCTGCGAGCGTTCCCGTCCGGCCACGGCGGCAGCCATGCTGAAATATCTCTCAAGCGGCGCCGTAAAGGGGATTGGGCCGGCTATGGCGGCACGGCTGGTGGAAAAGTTCGGGGAAAACGTACTGCAGGTTCTGGAGGAGGATCCCGAGCGGCTGTCTACGGTTCGGGGAATTTCCCGGGAGAAAGTGGAAAAAATTGCCGAAGAGTTTCGCCGTGTATCGGGGATCCGCACCATGATGACCTATCTCTCCCAGTACGGATTGACAGCCGAAGAGGCGGTGCGGGTGTACCGCCTGTACGGTGAGCAGACCCGCGAGCGGATTGAGAACGATCCCTATTGCCTGTGCCGGGAGGAACTGGGGTTTGACTTTATCCGGGCCGACGGGATTGCCCAGAACATGAATATGCCGGAGGACGCTTCCTGCCGGGTGCAGGCCGGGGTGCTGTTTGTTCTGCGGCACAATACTGGGAACGGGCACACCTGTCTGCCGCGGGGGAAGCTGCTGCCGGCCGCTGCCCGGATGCTGGGGGTCGAACTTGAGACGGCAGAGGTGGCGCTGGATGAATTGGTTTCCTGTGGGGATCTGCAGGAAGCGGAGCTGGGGGGACAGGATCTGATTTTTCTTCCCGCTTATTTCGAGGCCGAGATCTATGCGGCCCAGCGCCTGCAGGTGATGCTGGAGGTTCCGCCCAAGGCGATTGTGGATGTGGATGCCT
>JBJEQH010000122.1:0-12302 GCA_051881655.1 Candidatus Heritagella sp.
CACGGTCTCGATCTCCTGGGTTTTACAGGCGGCACACAGCCGGATTTCCTGCGGATTGCGCCCGGCGCGGCGGGCAGCGTCCTCCATCCGGGCCCGGATGGCCGCAATGCGCGCCTGCATGGCGGTACAAGCTGTCTGTTCCATCAATACCGCTTCCTTTCAGCGTTCGTTGCTCTCGTAAACCGCGCGGCTGCCGCCGATATACTTCGGGCGGGTGCGCGCGCATACCAGATTGGCCTGACCGATGGTTTTCTGCGATACCCGCACCGGTACGGCGACGCGGCGCAGGTGCATGCCGATCAGGGTGTCGCCGATGTCCATCCCCGCTTCGGCCTGAATGGTCTCAACAGCCACCGGATCCTGAAAATGCTGCCAGCAGGTAACCGACCAGCTGCCGCCGGCGTGGGGCTGGGGCAGCACACTGACGATCTCATACCCGCGGGCAAGAGCCACGCGCCGCTCGACAATCAGCGCCCGGTTCAGGTGCTCGCAGCATTGGGCGGCCAGCTCGATTCCCTGCTCCCGCAGAACCGGGACAATTCCATCGTACACCGCCTGGGCTGCCTGCAGGCTGCTGCCCTTGCCGATGTGCGCCCCCATGATCTCGCTGGAGCTGCATCCCACTACCAGCAGATCCCCGGCGTGCAGGCGGGCGCTCTGCAGCAGCTCGGTTACGGCCGACTGGGCCTGTTTTTCAATTTCTTCCCACATCATGCCATCCCCCTTTCCGTGTTCGGCAAAACCTCCCGGATAAAGCCGGGAATCGCGTGTTCAAAATCCACCCCATAGCGGCGGTCGGTGCCATTTGCCACGGTGTTCCGGATGGCCTGCAGCACAAAGCGGGCGGCAATGGCGAGGGACTGCGGCAAGGAGCGGCGGTTCAGCAGGGACGCCAGCACCGCGCTGGAGAAAAGATCGCCGGTGCCGTGAAAAGAACCCTCGACCCTTTCGTCCAGATATTCGCAGAATTCCCCCGATTCCCGGTCATAGGCGGCCGCCCCGATTTTTCCGGGCACATACGAAACTCCGGTCAGGATGATTTTTCCCGGCCCCAGCGTGCTCAGCCGGCGGAGAAGGGCCTGAACCTCCTCCCGGGAGGGATTCTCCCGGAAAGGTTCTCCCAGCAGCAGGGCTGCTTCCGTCAGGTTGGGAAGAATCACATCGGCCTCACGGCACAGGGCTGCCATACCTTTGACAAAAGTGCCGTCAAATCCGGCGTACAGTTTGCCGTTGTCGGCCATGGCAGGATCCACCAGTGTGAGTGTATCCTCTTTTTTTAGCCGGCGGATCAGACGGCGCACCGTTTCCGTCTGCTCCGGGGAACCCAGATAACCGGTATAAAAGGCGTCCACCGGCAAAGAAAGACTCTCCCAATGGCGAACAATGGGTTCCATTTCCCCGGTCAGGTCGTGAAACGTATATCCGGAAAAACCGCCGGTGTGCGTGGACAGAATGGCGGTGGGCAGCACACTGCACTCGATCCCGGCCGCCGACAGTACCGGCAGCGCAATGGTCAGGGAGCATTTCCCCACACAGGAGATATCATGAATGGCCACAACACGGGAGAGCATCCCCATACCGCCCCTTTCGGATCGTTTTCCCCGGTATACCGGTCCGGATCGGCACACCGCCGCCCGGATCTGCGTACATAAGTATAGTACACAACTGTCCTTTTTGAAATACACAGTTTTTAAAAATTTGTTATGTACAGTTTTGAAAAACCCCGGTATAATAGAGGAAGAGAAAGGAAAGGGGGAAACATCCATGCTGTACGATACCATTGCGCTGGATCCCCAAAAACGGGAGCCGCTGTACAGCCAGCTGTACCGGGAGATCCGGGATTCCATTGAGAAGGGGTATATGGAAAAGGGGATCCGCATGCCGTCCATCCGCCGCTTTTCCGAGGATCTGGGGATCAGCCGTACCACCGTTCAGGGCGCCTATCAGCAGCTGTGCGTGGAGGGGTACCTGAAGAGCGAGCCGCAGCGGGGGTATTTTGTGCAGGGAGTTCCCCGCACCCACCGGGAGAGCGGGCCGCTGCCCGTCCCCGGGCAGGTCAATAAAGCGGTTCCGGTGGCGTATGATTTCGGAACGCAGTCGGTGGATGCCCGGCATACCGACAGCGCCCGGTGGCGCCGCCATATCCGCGAGGTGCTGACCCGTACCGATGAAATTGCCTCCTACGGCAATCCCCAGGGGGAGGAGAGCCTGCGCCAGGCTTTGTCCGCTTATGCTTACAGTGTGCGGGGGGTAGTGGCCCCGCCGGAGCGGATTCTCATCGGGGCGGGCACCCAGCCGCTGCTGGTGCAGCTGTGCGCCCTTTTGACGGAAAAGCGGGTTGCCCTGAAATTGGGGGAATTTCCTCAGGCCGAGCGTGTGTTCGCCGACGGCGGGTTTTCCATGGTCCCCCTGCCGGAGGATGAAAGCGGCCCCCTGCCCGAAAAATTGCGGCAGATGGGTGTGCGCCAGGTGCTGCTGAACCCGGCTGCCGGGCGGGTGATCCCCCCGGGGCGGCGGCAGGAACTGATCGCCTGGGCGCAGGAGCAGGAGGGCCTGCTGATGGAGGACGACTATAACGGAGAGCTGCGGTACCGGGCCCGGCCCATACCGGCCATACAGGGGATGGGCGGGCAGGAGTGCGTGGCGTACATCGGCTCGTTTTCCAAATTGCTGCTGCCCAGCGTGCGGCTGGGCTATATGGTCCTGCCCGAAAAGCTGTGCCGCCGCTATCGGGACCGCTCCATGGCGTACCACCAGACCGCCTCGAAAATCGAACAGCTGGCGCTGGCCGATTATATGGCACAGGGGCAGCTGGAGCGGCACCTGCGCCGGATGCGCAAGCTGTACGCGGAAAAAAGCGGTCTGCTGATCCGGGAAATGAAAAAAACCTTCGGAAACCGGGGAACGGTTACGCTGCAGGAGACGTCGCTGACGGTGAAGCTGGAGCTGCCGCCGCTCTGTTCCGGAGAGGCAGCGGAAGAGGCGGCCAAATGGGTGCGCCAGGATGGAATCCGGGTTCGCCCCGCCCCCGGCGGCGGACTGATCCTGGGCTTTTCCGGCATTCCCACCGAGAAAATCCCCCAGGGGGTACAGGCGCTGGCTGCCAGTCTGTACCGGTGGTGGGAGAAGAAGGAAAAAACAGCCGGTGACCCGCACGGGTAAATGTCAAAGAAAGCTAAAGAACCTGTCACATTCTTTTCACACAGAAATGGCATACTACAGATAACCGAAAAGTAAGACAGATGGCCCCGCTTTTTCGGTTCGTCTTTTGGAAAGGAAGGATGAATGAAGTATGTCAGACTATGATTATGAAAAGAACCAGAATACAGGGACACCGCAGAACACATCTTCACAGCCGGGAACGGGAGCGTATACCCATCCATACGGAAACTCGTATCAGTGGCAGGGAAATCCCAATCCCACCGGAAATGGACAGCCGGCGGGAGGGTATTCCTATACACCTTCCGGTTACGCCCAGTCGAGCCAGAGTGGGTACAGTCCGTATGGTTACGGCGGCGGCCCGGCCGCACCTGCTCCGAAACCCAAAAAGAAAAAAGAGCCTCGTGCGAAAAAGCCCATGGGAAAGGGCGGGAAAATCGCGGTGCGGGTGCTGGGAATTATACTGTGCTGCCTGCTGATCAGCGGGATTTCCGCCGCATCGGTGATCGGACTGATTAACGCAGGGTATATCCAGGTGACAGGCAGTTCCACCGACAAAGCGCAGGCGGCCTTCACCATTACCAAAGTGGTGGAGGACGGCGAAACAGCCTCTTCCACAGCGGATGATGGAGTCAAAGCCCTGACCGATGCCGAGATCGCAGAAAAAGTGGTGCCGTCGGTTGTGTGCGTGGAAAACTATCAGCGTGTTTCCACCGGAAACGGACGGATGAACGGCCAGACCAGCGAGGAGATTTCGCCTCAAAGTGAGGGGAGCGGCGTTATTGCCACAGCGGATGGCTATATCATCACCAACGCCCATGTGGTCGAAGGGGCGGATTCGCTGAAGGTGGTGCTGCACGACGGGACGATTTACGATGCCAAACTGGTCGGTTCGGACAGTGTAACGGATCTGGCGCTTTTGAAAGTGGAAGCCTCGGGCCTGACGGCGGCACAGTTCGGTGATTCCGACAGCCTGAAGGTGGGCGACAGCGTGGCGGCTGTGGGAAATCCCGGCGGTCTGCAGTTCAGTTCCAGCTGCACCTACGGCCATATTTCGGCGCTGAACCGCGAGGTAACGACTTCGGAATACGGGTATTCCATGGACTGCATCCAGGTGGATGCCGCGATTAACCCCGGCAACAGCGGCGGGGCCCTGGTCAATCAGTATGGGCAGGTTATCGGTATTACCTCATCGAAGATTGTCTCTACCAGCTACGAGGGTATCGGGTTTGCCATTCCGGTCAATACGGTGCAGAGTGTGATAACCGATCTGATGAATTACGGCTATGTGAAGGACCGGGCTATGCTGGGAATTTCCGGCCAGTATGTGGATGCAACCACCGCCAGCTTCTACGGCCTGACCCAGGGGTGGTATGTGGCCACGGTTACCAATCCCTCGGCTATTCAGGCCGGCCTGCAGAAGGGCGATGTGATTATCGCCTTTAACGGCACCGAGATCGACTCTGCGGCCTCTTTGACCAATTTGCTGATGAAAAAAGAACCGGGCGACACGGTGACGCTGACGGTATATCGGTATGTGGAGCAGGATACGCTGGAACTGGAAGTTACCCTGATTGAGAATACCAACCAGACCTCCAGTCAGTCAGAAGAGGAGACAAAGGAGGGGAACTAAAAAGTAAAAAAAATTTAAAAAATTTTTAGGAAGACCTATTCCATTTTTTCAGTGGATACGCTATAATAACAATCAATAAAGGAGAATTTAGCCTTTATTTGATTTTGAGTACAAGCCTTTTTCATAAATCTCCTTTTTCAAACGGAAGCACGGAGTCGGATTCCCGACTCCGTGCTTCCGTTTCCTGCTTTTTTGAGGGAGAAGGGAACAAAAAGAGGGCCGGAGCCAAACGGCTCCGGCCCTTTCAGGCGTCTGGACAGAAATGTTACAGCGTGAAGTCTGCCGCTCCTCCTTCCCGGAGGAAAACGGGAATCACATCAAGGGGAGCCTCGGCCTCCACCCACTGTCCGCCGGCAAAGCTCTCGCCGGTATGGGCGTTTTTCCAGGTGTCTTTCCCCGGCAGATATACCCGGCGGCTGCGCTGTCCCTCGAACAGGATGGGGGCTACCAGTACATCTCCGCCGAACAGATACTCATCCTGGATCTCCCAGGCGGTGGGGTCATCCGGATACATATAGAACAGGGTGCGCATCACCGGGGTGCCCGCCTCGTGGGCCTGCTGCATCAGAAGACGGGTGTAGGGGCGCATCGCTTCCCGCAGGAAAATGTACTTTTCCAGAATGGGGGTGTTCTCCTCCCCGAAACTCCAAATCTCATTGTCGGCGCCGCTGAAGAACTGGCCGCCGCCGCGCTGTTCGCTCAGGGGTTTGCGGTGGGGGACCCGCTCCCCGTGCAGGCGCATTACGGGCGAGAAAGTGCCGAACTGGAACCAGCGCACCAGGCACTCACGGAAATCAGGATCATCCGGGTTGCCGCCCAAAAATCCGCCGATATCGGTGGTCCACCACGGAATTCCGGCCATACCCATATTCAGGCCGGCGGACAGCTGTTCCCGCAGAGCCCGGAAGCTGGAATCCACGTCGCCGCTCCACACCAGGGCCCCGTACTTCTGACTTCCCACCCAGGCACAGCGCAGCAGATTGACGATGTTCTCCTGGCCTTCGGCCTGCATACCCTCATAGAAAGCACGGGCAAACATCTTGGGATATTCGTTGCTCACCCGCAGGGCCGGGCCGTCGTGATAGCGGAAGATATCGAAATCATACGGGCCGTACTCCGGTTCCGCTTCGTCCAGCCAGAAAATCTTTACGCCCTTTTCGTAGTAATTTTTCTTCACTTTTTCCCAGATGAAGGCCCGGGCTTCGGGATTGGTGGCGTCGAAGAAAACTGTATTCCCCAGGAACTCCATATGGCTGCCCAGCCCGCGGTCCGACCGGACCAGCAGATCCCGTGCGGCCATTTCCTCATAGTTTTCGCTGTCCTTAGCAACAGTGGGCCACACCGAGACCATCAGCAGGATTCCCATTTCTTTCAGTTCACGGATCATCCCCTCGGGATCGGGCCAGTACACAGGGTCAAATTTCCACTCCCCGTGGTTGGTCCAGTGGAAAAAGTCAATGACGATCACGTTTACCGGAATGCCGCGGCGTTTGTACTCCCGCGCCACCGAGAGCAGTTCCTCCTGGGTCTGATAGCGCAGCTTGCACTGCCAGAATCCCAATCCGTATTCCGGCATCATGGGTGCTTTTCCCACCAGAGAGGCGTAGCGCTCCTCAATTTCGGCGGGGGTTTCTCCGGCGGTCAGCCAGTAATCCATCTGGCGGGTTACCTGGGCTTTCCATTCCGTCTGGTTTTTGCCGAAGGTCACGCTACCGATGGCCGGATTGTTCCACAAAAAGCCGTATCCCAGCGACGAGACGGCGAAAGGCACACTGCACTGCGTGTTGCGGTGGGCCAGCTCCAGCGTACAGCCCTTCTGGTCCAGATATCCGTGCTGATACTGCCCCATGCCGTAGATTTTTTCGCCGTCGCGCCCTTCAAAGCGCACGGTCAGCCCCCAGTCGCCGCCCGGCAGCGGGGAAAACTCCCGGGAAGAGATGTTCAGCGGGCTGCAGTACCGGTCCAGATCGTTGCGGTGCCGGTCGTATTCCTTCAGCAGCAGCCGGTCCTGCTCCCAGAAGGAGAGTACGCCGTCGGGGTCGATTTCGGCCCGCAGGGTGCCATAGGTGATCGAGGCGGTGCGGGTCTGCTCGTCTATGCGGATACAGACCGGTGCATCCTGCGCCGGGGCCTGATTGTCCAGCGCCCAGTTGTCCGGCTGCAGCTGAGGCAGGCAGGTGGCCCGCACGCGAAAGCTCTTCTCACCCCAGGGCTCGATGCGGAGCAGTTCTCCGCGGAAGCGGCGTTCCAAGGCGTTTCCGTGCTGTGAAAAGATTGAATACATAAAAATCCTCCCTTCGTAAAGGGACTCGGTCCCTTCCTCCTCATCATACCACCGGCAAACCGGATAGGGAAGGGGGAACAAAAAATTCCCCCTCTCCGATTTTTCCGAAGAGGGGAAAGAAAAATTCAGGGAAATCAGAATCAATAGGAAGTGCTTGTCATGGTGGCCTGCGTCAGGACATAGTCCCCGGTTCCCTCTTTCTGCTCAAAGATCATCTCCAGACAGCATTTTTCATTGGGATAAGCCGTGAATACCCTCCGTGCAGTATCGAATCCACCGATTCCATTGAGCATCACCTCGTCCATCTGAATGAGGCTTGATACCTCCTGCAGATCCATCCCAAAGCGGATCCCGCCGTAAACCTCCAAACCGGGGTCCCCTACCGGGTCGATGATGCAGGCCATCACCGGGAAACAGCGAGCGTGGTCCTTGGTAACAGGGGAGAACGTGATGGAAACGGATATGTCAGAGTACCATCCCTGGACGTACAGAGACGTGCCGTTTTCGCTCCCGACATCGCCCCCTTCCGTGGTATAGTAGGAGTCCCAGTCAAAGGACTCCACTTCCTGCAGGGAGGCGTGGAAAATATTGTACAGAGAAGCATCAAAGGACAGATACTCATAGGTGGAGGTTCCGTCCTTGTCGCCGGGGAGGGTACTGGACAGGCGGTTGCCCGTGATGCCCACGGTATCGAAGGCGTCGTACACGGCACTCATCTGCTCAGCGGTAAATCCGGCTTCCAGACAGGAACCGGCCACCGCCGCCCGGGCTTGCCGAAAAGTGGCAGTGGTGCCGAGATAGTGAAGCGAGTTGTAGTAAATCACGCCCCAGTTGTCCCGGCTGACCGTGCGCAGGCGCTCGTCTTCCAGCATCAGATACCATGCCCGGGTGAAGATGACACCGTTAAAGTGGATGTCCGCCTCACGGTCGTAGTCCGCCATGCTCTGGGGTAGGTTATAGGTAGACAGATGCCGGATATCGTAAAACAGGTCGCCCGAGTCCTCACTCTTCTGGTAAAAGCCGTCGTCATTTTTGTTCTCGATAATGGCCCCGAAGATATCCGCATAGGATTCATTCAGAGCGCCGCTTTGCTCCGCATTGATCAGACTGTCGCTCACATCCCCGGGTTTTCCGACGATAAACGCGATGACGCCGTGCGTATACTCGTGGGCCATCGTATCCAGGGCGTTTTCCAGATCACGGCCGTAAATCCGGATCATATATTCTCCGGTTGTGCGGCTGACCGTAAAGCTGGCGTTGCGGGAGGAGGAGAACAGAAGATAGGCGACATACCGCATGGTCGAACTGTCTGCCCGCAGTTGGTTCTGATTGATGGCGACATTCAGTTTCCCGTTTTTTCCGTCCATTCCCTGGCGGCCGCAGTTCTCCAGATACCAGTCATAGGTCAGGCTGATGTTATACAGGGCCGTAACACCCCGGGTGTTGGAGACAGGCCATATCCAGTTCTTTTCCCAGCCGGTATCCTCCAGACAGAACGTCTCGTTCAGCCAGTCGGTTACGTTGTTCCAGATACCTTTTCCGTGGAAAATCTCAATATTCCGTCCGGTATCGTAGAGACACGTTTTGCCGTTTTCCTTTTGGACGTCAATTTTCACAGTCTGGCCGCTGTTGCCCGTTGCCTGTACCGTGGTGCTGCTGCCGGAGAACAGGGCACAGCTCTCCAGCGGTTCCGCCATCATAACATTCCCGGTATTCGCCCCGTTTGCGTACAGATACCAGATGGCCGGAACAAAATCGGCGGTTTCGTCCGTTTCCGACAGGGCCTGCAGCTCCTCATCGGACAGATCCTCCACCCGTCCTCCGGGATCCTGCAGGGAAATCTGAACTTTCCATACCAGGCAGCTATCCGTTTCCCCGGCGTAAACGACCGGTTCATACTGGATCGAGTAGAGTTCTTTCTCTTCATTCTTCACATCCCGGCCCAATTGTTCTCCGATCAGTCCGTAGGCGCGCGCCAGGATCTCCGACTCCTCATCCAGAGAGGCATCCGGTTGGGTGTCGGTCTGCAGGAGGTCCGGCGGACAGTAGTTATAAACCCCGGTCACATTCCCCTGGGAATCGGCCGAGAGGATCGTCTCGCCCCCCTGTACGGCAATCCCGTTTACCTGCTGATCCATCTGGTAGACGGTGCCCTCGGTGGTGGATTCCTTTTCATTGACGGTTCCCATGGCGCTCAGCCCCAAAACCCCGGCATACTCCTGCAGCAGCGCTTCGGCCTGCTGAGAGGAGGTAACCTGGCTGTCCGTAAAGCGGCCCAGGATTGCCTGTGTCGAGCCGTCGGGAGAGAGATACACGTCGATATCCCCTGCTTCGCACTTTTGTGAGAGAAGGGAGAGCTGTTCCGAAACAGCGCCTGTTTCGGAAATGGCGGTGGAATCCTGCCCCGGAGAAGAGGAGGAGCCCATTTGCTGCAGGACTTTCCCGCTGCAGCCGGTGAGCAGGCATACGGCGAGAGTCAGGCACAGCAGGCGGCTGCATCGGTGCTTGTGTTTTTTCATGGCGTTTTCATCCTTTCAGATAAGGTCATAAAAAAGAACCGGTGGAAATACCGGAAATCAAAGCAGGGCCAAAAGTGTCTTTTTCTTTACATTATAAGGGGTTTTTCTGACAAAGTCCACGCTCAAAGCTGGTTTTTCAAGAGTTTGTGCGGAGCAAACACCCGGTGGCTTTCCTGTCGTTTCCCGCCGTTTTTCCTTGTAATTTCAAAGAAAACAGCGTATAATGGGCCCATAAATAAAGGTCCTTCCGAATGGAAAGGAAAGGAGATTTTTCCATGACCTACATCAATCAAACGGATTACCCCCATGTGTCCTATCCAACGTTAACCGATCTGCCGGAGCTGGGCGGCAGCAAGGCGACGGTAAAGAGTTCGGGCTGCGGCCTGTGCGCTACCTGCATGGTGGTGGAGAATATGACGGGCAAGTCCTTCCCGCTGATCGACTGCCTGGAACTGTCCATTGCGGTGAACGCCAACCACAGTCCCGGGACCGATCTGGAAGTGCTGGCGCCCTATGTAGCCGAGCGCTTTGATCTGGATCTGGTGATGACCGAAGATCCCGAACTGGTGCGGGAGCACCTGAAAAAGGGATTTATGGCGGTGGCCTGTGTGGCCGGTGACCGTCCGGAAGAGGACTATGTGGGTGTGTTCTCCCATGGCGGGCACTATATCGCGGTTATTGGTATCGACGAGGATAACGAGCACATCCGTATCCTGGATCCTTCTCAGGTGCCGGGTAAGTATGAGATCGAGGGACGCCGGGATAAGGTAATTGTAAACGGCCATATTCTGCACAGCACCATGAAAGTGCTGGCCGAGGACTGCCGCCGCCGGGAAACGGCCAATTACGAGGAAGGCAGTTTCAAAAAATGGCTGGAATACGAGGAAAAGAAGGGCACCCGTAAGGAGTGGAACCGCTATTTCCTGTTCAGCCCCCGGGCATAAGCGGACACAGAAGAAACATTGGGATCCCTTTGAAAAGAGAAGGCGCACCGTGCCGGTGCGTCCCTTTCAAAAGGGGTCCTTTTTATAAGGAGGAGTAAGAATATGAAATGGAACCCGATGGGAACCGAGTTTCCGGTAGAAGAAGTGAAAACGGCTTATAAAAAAGCGCGGTCGTATGACCATGTGCGCCTGGGCAAAGAAATGCTGTTTGTGCGGCGCTTTCTCACGGTTTTCTATCTTCCGTATGAGGAGATCGAAAAGGTGCATCTGTATGCCGGTGAAGCAGTGGCCAGCGACTACTATACCTGGCAGCTGGTGGTGCGCCCCAAAAACGGGGAGGAGCGCCGCTTTACCGTGGAGACCGAGGATCACGCCATGCAGCTGCTGGACGGGCTGAAGAAAGCCTATCCTTCGGTTCCGCTGGGAAAATAACGGAAAGACGCGCGCCAAAAGGAGAAGAAGGATGGAAAAAGAAAAGCAATCCGGAAAACAGGCAGGGGAAGCGGCTCCGCGCCTCCAATGCCCGGTATACCGCAAGTGCGGCGGCTGCCAGCTGCAGAATATGGAGTATGCCCGCCAGATCTCTTATAAACAGGGACAGGCCCAAAAGCTGCTGGGAGGATTTGGCCGTGTACAGCCGATCCTCGGAATGGAAAACCCCTATCATTACCGCAACAAGGTGCAGGCGGCTTTCGGAACGGACCGGCGCGGGAAAATTATCTCCGGTGTGTACCAGTCCAGCACGCACCGGATTGTGCCGGTTGACAGCTGTCTGACCGAGGATGAAACCGCCGACCGCATTATCGGCACCATCCGGCAGATGATGCCGTCGTTCCATCTGACCGCTTATGACGAACGCACCGGCCGGGGATTTCTGCGCCATGTGCTGGTTAAGCGGGGCTTTTCCACCGGAGAAGTGATGGTGGTGCTGGTGGCGGCCACGCCGGTATTTCCCGGGAAAAATCATTTTATCGCCGAGCTGCGCCGCCGCCATCCGGAGATCACCACCCTGGTTCTTAACCGGAACGATGCCTTTACCAGCATGGTGCTGGGTGAAAAGGAGACCGTGCTGTTCGGCCCGGGGTATATCCGGGATACGCTGTGCGGGATGACCTTCCGCATTTCGCCCAAATCGTTCTATCAGATTAACCCCGTGCAGACCGAGGTGCTGTACCACGAGGCGATCCGCCAGTGCCGCTTTACCGGCGGGGAGACGGTGCTGGACGCCTACTGCGGGACGGGCACCATCGGGTTGATCGCGTCTTCCGGTGTGCGGCGGGTGACCGGTGTTGAGATTAACCGAGATGCCGTGCGGGATGCCCGGCGCAACGCCAGGGAGAATGGGGTGGAGAATGCCGAGTTTTTCTGCGCGGACGCCGGGGAGTGGATGCTGCAGGCGGCCGGAGAAGGCTATGCGCCGGACGTAGTGATGATGGACCCGCCCCGGGCGGGCAGCAGCCGCGAGTTTTTGGCGGCGCTGCTGACCGTAAAGCCGGAGCGGATTGTCTATATCTCCTGCAATATCGAGACCCAGGCCCGCGACCTGCGTATTCTCACCCAAGGCGGCTACCGGGTGCGCCGCATCCAGCCGGTGGACATGTTCCCCCATACGAACCATGTGGAGACGGTTGTCTTGATCTCCCGAATTTGAATTAAGACGGCGGAAATATTGTCAATCCGTATGGGAGATCCTAACATGTTTTTCCCTTATACTGCCGGACATTCAATCCATCGTCCTGTCCCATGTGGAATGTGTGGTTTTA
>JBJEQH010000123.1:0-12301 GCA_051881655.1 Candidatus Heritagella sp.
AGCTTTTTTACGGGACACCTCCACCGGCAGAGCCGGTGGTTTCCGTAACCAAAAAAGGGTGCCGCAGAACGAATTGTTCTGCGGCACCCCATTTCATTTGGGATGATACAATTTACAAGAATGATTAGTTCAGGATGGTCTTCTCGGTTTCCTTATCGAACACATGCATCTTGCTCATGTCGAAGCCAATCTTGATGGTATCGCCGGACTTAGCCGTGGAGGTGGGCTTTACGCGGGCGGTGATGGCGTTGCCCTCGCAGTTCAGGTACAGATAAATTTCTGCGCCCATCAGCTCGGTGACTTCCACGCTGGCCTCTGCTACAGCACCATTGGCCGCTGCCAGGAACTCGGGATCATCGTTGACGTTCTCAGGACGGATGCCGAATACGACTTCCTTGCCGACATACTCTTCCAGAGTGGTGCCTTCCGCCTTGTCAGCCGGCACATCCAAGGTGCAGCCGCCGAAGGTCAGGGTCAGGCCCTTGTCGCTCTTGCCGACGGTAGCATCGACAAAGTTCATCTGGGGAGATCCCATGAAGCCCGCTACGAACTCGTTGCAAGGCAGATCATACAGGTTCTGAGGCGTATCAACCTGCTGAATGAAGCCGTCCTTCATAACCACGATGCGGTCGCCCATGGTCATAGCCTCAGTCTGGTCATGCGTAACATAGATGAAGGTGGTGCCCAGTCTCTGATGCAGCTTGGCAATCTCGGTTCTCATCTGAGCACGCAGCTTGGCGTCCAGGTTGGACAGCGGTTCGTCGAGCAGGAAGACCTTCGGGTCACGAACGATAGCACGGCCCAGAGCCACACGCTGTCTCTGACCACCGGACAGAGCCTTCGGCTTTCTGTCGAGCAGGTGAGAGATGTCCAGAATACGGGCGGCTTCTTCTACACGGCGCTTGATCTCATCCTTCGGAGTCTTGCGCAGCTTCAGGCCGAACGCCATGTTGTCAAACACGGTCATATGGGGATACAGAGCATAGTTCTGGAACACCATGGCGATATCACGATCCTTCGGAGCGATATCGTTGGACAGGGTATCGCCGATGTACAGCTCGCCCTTGGAAATTTCTTCCAGACCGGCGATCATGCGCAGGGTGGTGGACTTACCGCAGCCGGAAGGACCAACGAGGATGATAAACTCCTTATCGGCAATTTCCAGGCAGAAATCGGTAACAGCCGTTACGCCACCGGAATAAATCTTATAGACGTTTTTCAAAGTTACGCTTGCCATAATAGACCTCCTGAAACCTTTGTTTTGATTTTTGCTTATTTTCCAGATACAACTCCATATCCATAAGCATCCGTCTGGTTGATAGTATAACAAATTTATCGGAAAATGGATAGGTTTTAATTGCCCAAACTTTCCGTTCGTTGTTTAGCAAAAACACCTAATCCCCAATTTTGAGCCCGTCACACTGAGCGATTTCAACAAAAGTCGTGCAAAAACAATTGGTTCCGCTCCTCTTTTGTCAGCTCTCTGGCCTCTCCCGGAGCGAGATTTTCGTCAAGATTCACAATTCCGATCTGAATTCTTTTGAGAGCGACCACCTGTTTTCCGCATTTTTCGAACATTCTTTTTACCTGATGGAACTTTCCCTCGTGCAAAGTGACCCGCGCCGTGCGTCCGTCCGGGGTCGCGGGCTCCATTTTTGCCGGCAAACTGACAAAATCCCCCAGGTCCATTCCCTGGGCAAACTGCCACTGGTCCTCCCCGTCCACCGGGCGGTCCAGCTGCGCCAGATACACCTTGTCCACATGACTTTTGGGCGACAGCATCCGGTGGGCAAATTCCCCGTCGTCGGTCAGCACCAGAAAACCGGTGGTATCCTTGTCCAGCCGGCCGGCCGGGAAAATCCCGGGGCGCTGCCACCGCCCGGGCAGCAGGTCCACCACCGTCTGCGCCCGGGGATCCCGCGCCGCCGACAGCACCCCCGCGGGCTTGTTCATCATCAGGTACAGATACCGGCCTCCCGGCAGCGCTTCACCTTTTACACAGATCCGGTCCCGGTCCGGGTCGGCCTTCTCCTCCGGGCGTCTGACCGTCTGGCCGTTCACCGTCACCTGGCCCGAGCGGATCAGCTTTCCCGCTTCCTTCCGGCTTCCGATGTGATTCAGCACCAAAATCCGGTCCAGCCGCTCTTTTTTGCCCTCCATTTCTTCTCCCCCCGCTGCTTTTCTCGGGTCTATTATACCGTTTTCCTCCTCCGGCGGCAAGCGGCTGCGCAGGAATCCTTCTCCGCTTTTTATTCCGCCCGGCTCTGCGGCGCGCTTTCCTCCACAGAGGATAACTCTTCGGCGGGATTTTCCACCGGCCCGGCAAATCCGGTTAAAAACCCATCCAGTTCCACCGTATCCAGATCCCCGCCGATCACCTTCCCCTCAAAGACCAGCACCACCGCCTGCACGGTCCAATTGGGGTCCGGGAAATTGGTCACGCGGTAGGTGTACTGCTCCACGGTTTTTCCCGCGAAGGGCAGCAGATCCATCCCCTGCTCCCGCTGAATTTCGTTATAAGCGGTGTAAATCTCGTCAAAGGATTCCGGGATCTCCAGCTGGCGAAAGTGAATCTCCGGCATTTCCACTTCCCATCCGTACTGCAGCAAAAAGGCGGCCCGCTGGTCGGCCGTCTCCCCTGAAAAGGAAAACGGTGTTTCGCTCTCCTCCTCCTGAAGGCCGCTCTCCGGCGCCTGTGCCCGGTCGGGACGGACGTACAGCCACAGGGCCGTCAGCCCGGCGAGCACCAGGCACAGGGTGATCAGCCGCTTTTTATTGGGTTTCAGGGACTGCTTGATCTTCCATGCTCCTCTCCGATTGGATTTCCTTCCTATTTATATAGGGGTTTCCCTCCTCTCATGAGCAGAAAGAGATATCCCGCGCTCTCCAAAAAGGAAGCCGCCGCATCCCGATGGGGATACGGCGGTCCTTATTTACAGATAGGATTTACAGTTCTGCGGGCTTTTGCGCGCGTAATGGGGCAGCAGAAGGGGCGATGCCTCCCCGGGCTGTATCCCGGCCTGCTCCAGTTCCCGGGCATAGTCCCGGATGTGCTGCAGTCCGGCTTTTCCGGGCTGCACGGTGCGGGCCCGGGCCGCAGCGGCTTTTCCGGCCTGGCGGCCGAAAACGATCACATCCAGAAGGGAATTGCCCATCAGGCGGTTGCGCCCGTGAATACCTCCCACCACCTCACCGGCGGCCAGCAGGTTGCCCACGTTCTTCACAAAGCCGTCGCAGTCGATCTCCACGCCGCCGTTCTGATAATGCAGGGTGGGATAGACCAGAATGGGCTCTTTGCGCATATCCACCCCGTAATTCAGGAACATCCGCAGCATGGCGGGGACGCTCTTTTCAATCGTCCCCTCACCGTGGATCAGCTCGATCATCGGGGTATCCAGCCACACGGCCCGGCCGCCGGGGGTGGGCACGCCCATGTCCCGGTCGGTACACTCCCGGATGATAGCGGCGGCGGCCACATCACGGGTTTCCAGCGGGTGCATAAATGCCTGACCCTCGCGGTTGACCAGCATGGCGCCCACCGAGCGCACCTTCTCCGTGACCAGCGCCCCAAAAATCTGCGGCGGATAGGCCGCGCCCGTGGGATGGTACTGGATGGTATCGGGGTACAGAAGCGGGGCCCCCGCCCGATAGGCCAGCACCAGCCCGTCCGCCGTGGCGCCGTAGTGGTTGCTGGTGGGGAAGCCCTGATAGTGCAGCCGCCCGGCCCCGCCGGTGGCCAGGATGACGGTTTTGGCCAGGGCGGTCAGGTACTCGCCCGTCTCCAGGTTGAGCAGTACGGCACCTGCGGCCTGTCCCTTTTCGTCCTTCAGCAGCTCCACCGCCGCCGTGAACTCCAATACCGGGATTCCCCGGTTCTGCACCTCGTCCCGCAGGGTGCGCATAATCTCGGCCCCGGTGTAGTCCGCGCAGGCGTGCATGCGCTTGCGCGAGGTGCCTCCGCCGTGGGTGGTCACCATGGTGCCGTCCCCCGTTTTATCGAACATCACGCCCAGATGCTCCAGCCAGGCGATGGCATCGGGGGCCTCCATGACCAGACGGCGCAGCAATTCCGGACGGGCGGCAAAATGCCCTCCGCCGAACGCATCCAGATAGTGGCGCACCGGGCTGTCGTTCTCCTTGTCCGCGGCCTGAATGCCGCCCTCGGCCATCATGGTGTTGGCGTCACCCATGCGCAGCTTGGTGGCGATCAGCACCCGGGCCCCGGCCTGCTCGGCCTCCAGTGCCGCGGCGCAGCCGGCCCCACCGGCGCCGATAATCAGCACATCCGCCTGATAATCGGGCTCTCTCCCCTCCAGGGAAACCCCCAGCAGCCGGGAATTGGCCTGCAGCAGATTCCCCAGCTCCTTTGGCACCCGGGTCCCGCGGCTGGGGCCCGCCTGCAGGACGGTAAAGCCGTCCTCCCGGTAATCCGGGTGGTACCGCCGCAGCAGCTCGTCCTTCTCTCCGGCCGTCATGCGCCGGGGCTCCTCCTGCATACGGGCCTGCCGGGTGGCCTGTACCTTCTCCATCGAAAGGGCCATGCCCTGCGGTTTTGTCTGTTTCTCCATACGCTCTCTGTCCTTTCGCGCCGCCGCTTATTTCTCAATATCGCGGGTATTGTACAGTTCCTGCATCTCTTCCACCGGCTTTTGCATCATCTGTTCCATCTGCCCGTCAAACTGCCCGGCCTCAATCTCCTGTACCCGGGCCTTTACATGGGCGCTGGGCGGCAGCACATACCGCCCGGTCAGGCGGCGGGCCAGTTCGCCCACCATGGGGTGGGAAATCCCCGCCGGACAGCGGGACATACAGATGCCGCAGCCCACACAGTCAAACGACAGGCGGGCGCACTCCTCAAAATCGCCCCGCTGGGCGCTGGCGATATACTGCATCACCGGCAGCCCCTGGGGGCAGCCCCGGGTGCAGGCATTGCAGCCGATGCAGCTGTAAATCTCGGGGTACAGCTCCATCATCACCCGGCTGTCGGCCTTCAGATCCTCCAGACGGTAGGCGCGCTTATCCGAGGGGTAAAAGGGAAGAGAGGCCACATACATATTGTCCTGCACCTGGGTGGAACAGGCCAGCGCCGTTTTCAGCTCGTTGCTGCCCTTTATCCGGTAAATCACCGCACAGGCGCCGCAGAAGCCGTGGCGGCAGCCACAGCCCCGCACCAGCTCGTACCCAGCGTATTCCATGGCCGCCATAATGGTCAGATCGGCCGGTACCTGATACCGTTTTCCGAAAAAGAACACATTTGCCGTTTCGCTCATCTTGGTTCCTCCGTCAATACTCGTCGGGCAGCTCGTCAATCTCGTCCATGCGGAAAACCGGGCCGTCCTTGCACACATATTTGCTGCCGATGTTGCAGCGCCCGCATTTTCCGATGCCGCATTTCATGCGCAGCTCCAGGGTGGTGTAAATCTGCTCTTTGGTAAAGCCCATTTCCTGCAACGCCGTCAGCACAAACTTGATCATGATGGGCGGGCCGCACACCAGCACGGTCTGGGACAGACTCAGGGGCAGCTCCTTTACATACGAGGGCACAAACCCCACATGGCCGTCCCATCCCTCCTGCGGACGGTCAATGGTCAGATACACCTGCATGTCCTTCTGCTGCTTCCACAGCGTTTCGATCTCCTCCAGGCCGACCAGATCCTCCCGGGAACGGGAACCGTACACGACGGTGACCTTGCCGTATTCCTCCCGGCGGTCCAGCACATAGCGGATCACCGACCGCAGGGGCGCCAGGCCGATTCCCCCGGCGATAAACAGCAGGTCCCTGCCCTTCAGCTCCGTGTGAACCGGAAACGCATTGCCGTACGGCCCGCGCACGGTGACGAAATCGCCCGCCTGCAGGTCGTGCAGCTTTTCCGTCAGGCTGCCGCAGCGCTTGATGCTGAACTCCTGATAGTCCTCCTGGGTGGGAGAGGAGGTGATGGAGAACATGGCTTCGCCCGCACCGGGCACCCCGATCATGGCGCACTGGCCGGGCTCGTGCCGGAACAGCTTGCCGCCCTCCGGCTTTTCGATCCGGAACGTGCGCACATCCGGCGTCTGCACCGTCACCGCCGTGATCTTTCCCACCTGGGGGATCAGCTTTTCCCCGCCGTTACACATGGGCCTCCTCCTCTCGCATCTCCCGCAGAACCTTGACAATACTCAGTCCGGACGGGCAGCGGGTCACGCACCGTCCGCATCCCACGCAGCCGTACAGGCCGCCGTTGTTTTCCACCGAATAGACCAGCTTGTGCATAAACCGCTGGCGGTAGCGCTGCATCTGGGTCGTGCGGTTGTTCCCCGCCGACATCATGGTAAAATCCGAATACATGCACGAATCCCAGCACCGGTAGTGGATGTATCCCCGGCCGGTGTCGTAATCCCGGATATCATAGCACTGGCAGGTGGGGCATACAAAGGTACAGGTGCCGCACCCCAGGCACCCCTGCGCCAGCTTTTCCCAGCGGGGGTCCTCAAACCGGCGGGCCGTCTGTCCGGCGCCCCACCCCTGCAGCGGCAGATTCCCAAGGGGCAGCCGGGCGGCAATCTGCCGGATTTTCTCCTTTTCCTCTTCGCAGGGCACCGCATCGCCCTCCCGGAAAAAGGAGGCGAACCGTGCTAAAAAAGCGCGCCCCTTCTCCGTTTTCTCTTCCCAGTACCAGGCGTTCTCTCCCTCGGTCACCGCCACATCCCCGGGCGGCTCGGCCGGATCATGGCCGAACACGGTGCAGAAGCAGGCCGTATCCGGTCTCCGGCAGGAGAGCGACAGCAAAATCCCGTGCTGGCGGCGGGCCTGATAAAAGGTGTCGGTGTTTTCTCTCAGGAAAACCTCGTCCAGCACCTCCAGGGCGTGTACATCACAGCCGCGGATGCCGAAAACGGCGAAGTCCTCCTGTGCGCGCGCCGCCGGGGCAATGGCAATCCCGGGGCCGTCCGTTTTTATGGTGTACAGGGTTTCGCACTGGGGAAAAAACAGGTCCTTGGGCGAAATTCCCGTGCGCACCGAAGAGAGTGCGGGTGTTTCCTCCCCGGTATAGCGGGCGAAGGCCGTGGTTTCCCCTTTCTCCACCGGCAAAAACAGGGGCATTTCCCCGCTGACGGCCTGCAAAAACGCCGCCAGCCGGTCTTTTTCCATGATCTTCATCGGTTCACGCCCCTTCCCATGCACCGGGTTCGCAGTCGCCGGTGGTAAAATCCGTCAGCGGGCTGCGCCCGGTATCCTTCTCGCCGGCCTGATAGGGGCCGTACAGCGTATCAATATCCCGGATAAATTTGCGGTTGAGCAGGTGCAGCGGAATCCGCTGGGGACACACGCGGCTGCACTCGCCGCAGTCGGTGCAGCGGCCCGCCACATGGAACGCCCGCACAATATGGAACATGGATTCCTCAAACGGCACGGCGTTGGCCTTCTGGCTGCTGTCAAAGGCCGGGCCGTCGAATACGCACACCCGGCAATTGCACGCCGGACAGGCATTGCGGCAGGCATTGCAGCGGATACAGCGGGAGAATTCCCCCTGCCAGAAGGCATAGCGCTCCTCTTCGGTCATGTTCTCCAGCCGGACCACTTCGGCAAAGCGGTCCGCCCCGGCGGGGCCTTCCTCCTGCCCGGGATCGAGCAGCTCGTCGTATACCGCGTGCTTTTTCCCGCGGCACACCCGGCAGCGCTCCAGCAGCACCTGAGAGAGCGGCAGGGTCTCTTCCCCGTAGAGCGTGGAGAGCGTCAGCTGCTCTTCCTCCTCCCGGACAGCGAGCACCCCTTTTCCCTCCAGGGCGCGGGGATCCACATTTCCTTTACAGGGCACCCCCAGAATCCGCACCTGTTCGCGCCGCACGCGGTTTTCCCGGATCAGTTCGTTCAGGCTGTAGCTGTCGCAGGGCTTTACAAGCACTGCGGTCACACCCGGCTTTTCCCCGGCCGCAATCAGAAATTTGCTCAGATTGGGGCCGCAGAACCGGTCATATACCAGTTCCTTCAGTTCCTCTTCCGTGTGGAAAAAAGCCGGCTCTCTCATTCCGGGCAGTTCGCCCTTTTTCCAGCCCAGCACGCGGTCGGCCTGTCCCTCTCTCAGCCAGCCGGACAGGATTTCCCTTATTCTCTGCATCGCACATCCTCCAGCCTTCTGCACGGGCCCAGCGCCCGGACGGTCTTCACAAAATCGTTCATTACCCCGGCAAAGCGGGCACCCTCCGCCGCCGACACCCATTCCACGCGGGTGCGCTCCTTCTCGATTCCCAGATAGGAGAGCATGGAGAACAGCAGCGTCATCCGGCGGCGGGCATAGTAATTGCCCGTGGAATAGTGGCAGTCCCCCGGATGGCAGCCGCACAGGATCACCCCGTCGGCCCCCTTCTGGAAGGCGCGCAGAAGGAACATCGGGTTGACCCGGCACGAGCAGGGAACCCGGATAATCTTCACCTCGGCCGGATAGGAAAGCCGGCTGCTCCCGGCCAGATCGGCCCCGGCATAGCTGCACCAGTTGCAGCAGAAAGCCACAATTTTCGGGGAAAATTCCTCAGTTACCGGCATATCGCATCCACCTCCGAAAGAATTTGACGGTTGGAAAAGCCCAGCAGATCCATTACCCCGCTGGGGCAGGCCACCGTACAGGCACCGCAGCCCTGGCACAGGGCCGTGTTGATCCGTGCCACCCGGCGCTTCTCCGTTTTTCCCAGCACGCGCATCTCTTTTTCCTCATACGAGATCGCACCGTAGGGGCACACCTTTTCACACTCGCCGCAGCCGTTGCAGCGCCCCTCGTCCGGCTGGGCCGTGCAGGCATTGGCGGTCAGCTTCTTTTTGCTCAGCAGACCGATGACCTTGGCGGCGGCGGCCCCGGCCTGCGCCACCGTTTCGGGGATATCCTTGGGCCCCTGGCACACGCCGGAGAGGAAGATCCCCGCCGTGGGGGATTCCACCGGGCGCAGCTTGGGGTGCGCCTCAGTAAAGAAATCGTTGGTATCCATGCTGGCGGTCAGCATGGTGGCCAGCTTCCGGGCGGTGGGCGAGGGCTCGATGGCCGCGGCCAGCACCACCAGATCGGCGTTCAGAAGCAGCTGGCGGTCATCCAGCAGATCGCTGGCCTGCACCTTCAGGCGGCCGTCCTGCTCGTACACCTTTCCCACCTGGCCCTTGATGTAGTCCACGCCGTACTCCTCGGCGGCCCGGCGGTAAAATTCGTCGAAATTCTTGCCGGGGGTGCGCACATCAATGTACATCACATGCACGTTCATCTCCGGCCAGTGGTCGCGGATCAGCATGGCGTGCTTAGCGGTATACATGCAGCAAATTTTGCTGCAGTAGCTCTTGTCCCGGCAGCTCTGCCCGCGGGAGCCCACGCACTGCACAAAGACAATCTCCTTCGGCTTTCTCCCGTCCGAGGGGCAGCGCAGCTCTCCGCCCGTGGGGCCGGCCGCATTCATCAGCCGCTCCAGCTCCAGGGACGTGATCACATCCGGGTACCGGTCATACCCGTACTCGCCGAAAGCCTGCAGCCCGATGGGCTGAAAACCGGTGGCCGCCACAATGGCCCCGTATTCCCTGGTGATGCACTCGTCCTTCTGGGTGTAATCAATGGCACCGGCGGCGCAGTTTTTCTGGCAGATGCCGCACTTGCCCGTTTTCATTTTAATGCAGTTCTCCGTATCAATCACCGGCACATTGGGAATGGCCTGGGCAAAGGGGATATAGATGGCGCTGCGGGTATTCAGCCCGCAGTTAAATTCGTTTTTCGCCTTTTTGCTGGGGCACTTCTCCATGCACACGCCGCAGCCGGTGCAGCGGGTCTCGTCCACAAACCGGGCCTTCTTCCGGATGGTCACCGTAAAATTCCCCACAAAGCCCGATATTTCCTCCACCTCGCTATAGGTGTACAGGTGAATGTTCTCATTCTGCGAGGCCTCCACCATTTTGGGGGTCAGGATACAGGCCGAGCAGTCCAGCGTGGGGAAGGTCTTGTCCAATTGGGCCATTTTTCCGCCGATGCTGGGCTCTTTCTCCACGATGTCCACCTCGAACCCGGCGCCCGCCACATCCAGCGCCGTGGAAAGGCCGGCGATGCCGCCGCCGATCACCAGCGCCCGCTTCACCACGCCGCTTTTCCCGGCCGTCAGGGGCTGGTCGCGCCGCACCTTCTCCACCGCCGCCCGCATCAGAACAATGGCCTTTGCGGTGGCCTGGTCCCGGTCCTTGTGGATCCAGGAACACTGCTCGCGGATATTGGCGATCTCCACCAGATAGGGGTTCAGCCCCTCCTGCTCCGCCGCGCGGCGGAAGGTCGCTTCGTGCATACGGGGCGAGCACGAGCACACCACCACCCCGGTCAGCTTTTCTTCCCGAATGGCACGGCGGATCAGATCCTGACCGGCCTGGGAACACATGTACCGGTAATCCTGGGCACAGACCACCCCCGGTACCCCGCGGGCCGCCTGCACCACCTTCTCCACATCCACCGTGGCCGCGATATTCGAGCCGCAGTGGCACACAAATACACCGATTCTCTGCATGGTCTTCTCTCTCCCTTCCCCTCACTTGCGGTATTTCCGGAAAGCCGCTGCCAGGGCCTGCTGCGGCATGTCCTTCTGCAGCAGCGCCGGCACGTCATCCGGCGACAAGTGCGTTTCCCCGCGGGGCCGCACTGCCCCCTGGCGCACCGCCTCCATCAGCCGGGCCGGATCCACCCCGCGGGGGCAGCGCTCGCTGCACGCCATACAAGACAGGCACACCCAGATGCTCTGGCTCTGCAGCAGGGCCCCGGCCTGCCCGTGCAGCAGGAAAGAGGCGAAATGATGGGGCTTGATATCCATCTCCCCGGCCACCGGACAGGCGGCCGTACAGCGCCCGCAGCGCATACAGGCCCCGGGATTGGCCCCGCTGACGGCAATCAGCCAGGCAGCCTGCTCTTTTTCGGTTTTCTTCATTGCGGCTCCTCCTCCACACCCAGCGCCTGGGCCAGCAGTTCGGTAAAATAGGTGACCTTCATCCCCGGTGTACCGCTCTTCTCCAGATTATACCGGCACAACGGGCAGGCGGTCACCAGCTCTTGCGCACCGCAGGCGGCGGCATTGCCGGTCACCCGGGCCGCTGCCCGGGCTGCCCCCTGGGGATCGGTCACCGTGCGGTATCCGCCGCAGCACTCGTTCCGCATGGGGTAGAGGACCGGCTCGGCGCCCAGCGCCGTGAGAAAATCCTCCAAAATGGTGGGGGACTCGGGATCGTCAAACTGCAGCACCGAGGAGGGGCGCAGCAGCATACAGCCGTAATAGGCCCCGACCCGCCGCCCGGACAGGGGGTGCACCACCTTCTGCCGCAGGGTATCAAACCCCACCTCGTCGCGCAGCACCTCCAGATAGTGCAGCACCCGGGTCTGCCCTTCGTACGGGGGCTGCAGTCCCAGATAGCGGTTGGCCCGCATGGCTACGTCGCCCCCCACTGCCATATCGTCATTCACCCGCTTGATCACATGATGGCACGCCGCGCACACTGTGACCAGATCCTGCCCCTGCTCCCGGGCGTACTGCAGGGCGCGCACGGCGGAGAGTTTGGGGGCAATCTCATCCTCTGCCATGGGATATACGGCGCCGCAGCACTGCCAGTTGGGAATCTCCCGCAGGGAGAATCCCAGCTTCTCCGCACACAGGCGGGCCTGCCGGTCCAGTTCTCTGGCTTTATCCTTTAATGTGCAGCCGGGAAAATAGCTGTATATTTTCATAAGGTCTGTTTCTCTCCCGCGAAAATGCGCCGCCTGCCCGGCGGCCTTCTCCCTGCGGGAAGGAAAATCCTCCCCTCCGATTTTTCTCAATTCGTTATATTATACCTTTTTTCGCGCCTTTTTTGAAGGGGTACAAACATAGAAAATCCCCTTTTCCTGCGGAGGAAACGCACCGATTTGCCAAAAGGAAGCCGGGCCCGCCCCTTTTTGAAGAGGGGAACCCCGGTTTTTCATCCGCTCTCCTTCCCGCATCCGGCCCTGCGCCCCTCACACTTTCGCCCTTATGGCAAGATTTTTTCACAAATGACTTGCACCGGCGGGCCATTTCCGCTATTCTTTACCATGAGAAATGAATATCACAGACTGTCTTTGACCGGACGGCCGGAAGAAGGAGCGATGGAATATGCCCGAACTCAGTGCCCGCGTGATGGAATTTACCGATTCCGTCATCCGCCGCATGACCCGCATCAGCAATCAGTACGGGGCGATCAACCTCAGCCAGGGGTTCCCCGATTTTGACCCCCCGAAGGAGATCCTGGACGAACTGGCCCGGGTCGCCTATGACGGACCCCACCAGTACTCCGTCACCTTCGGCG
>JBJEQH010000124.1:0-2726 GCA_051881655.1 Candidatus Heritagella sp.
AAAGCGCAGCATATAGTACAGGAAGAAATCGTGCAGCTCATAGGGGCCGACCAGATCCTCGGTCTTCTGGGCGATCTCTCCGTCCACCGGGGGCAGCAGCTCCGGGCTGACCGGGGTGTCCAGAATATCCAGCAGGGTGCGGCGCAGGGTTTCCTCTCCGGTATCGGCCGCATAGCGGACCAGATGGCGCACCAGCGTTTTGGGGATGGAGGCGTTCACGCCGTACATGCTCATATGATCCCCGTTATAGGTGGCCCATCCCAGCGCCAGCTCGGACAGATCGCCGGTGCCGATGACCAGTCCGCCCAGCCGGTTGGCTACATCCATCAGCACCTGGGTGCGCTCGCGGGCCTGGCTGTTCTCATACGTCACATCGTGAACCTCGGGGTCCTGTCCGATATCGGCAAAATGCTGGGCCACTGCCTGCCCGATGGGGATTTCGCGGAAGGAAACCCCCAGGCTGGCCGCCAGCGCGGCGGCATTGCCCTTGGTGCGGCCCGTGGTACCATAGCACGGCATGGAGATCGCCTGGATACCCTCGCGGGGGAGCCCCAGCAGATCGAATGCCCGCACCGTGACCAGCAGCGCCAGAGTGGAATCCAGCCCGCCGGACAGCCCGATCACAGCCACGCGGCTGTGGGTGTGGTCCAGGCGCTTGGCAAGCCCCTGGGCCTGCATGGTCAAAATGGCGCGGCAACGGCCGGCCAGATCCCGGTCATCCTGCGGCACAAAGGGCAGAGGAGAGAACGACCGCTGCAGGGGCACTTCTTTTTCCGGCCCGAGGACAAAGGAAATAACGTGCAGCCCGTCCCCGGTATCGTTGCACCAGGTGGACATCCGCCGCCGCTCCTGAAGCAGACGCTGTAGGTCGATCTCCCCAATGGTCAGTCCGGTGGAGAACAGTTCACTCTCAGCCAACATGGTGCCGTTTTCCGCAATCAGATCATGACCGGAGAACACCATATCGGTGGAGGACTCCCCTTTCCCTGCATCGGCATACACATACCCGGCCACCAGCCGCGCGCTCTGTCCCGCCACCAGCTGCCGGCGGTACTCGGCCTTCCCAATGGTCTCGTCGCTGGCCGACAGATTGCACAGCACCACGGCACCCGCCTGGGCCAAACGGGTGCTAGGCGGATCCGCTACCCACAGATCCTCGCAGATTTCGCAGCCCAGCACCAGCTCGGGGATATTCTCACAGGCAAACAGCAGGTCCGTGCCCAGCGGGACCGTCTGCCCGCAGAAAGAGATCTCGCGACAGGCCGGGCCGGGGGTAAAGTGGCGCGCTTCGTAAAACTCGCTGTAATTGGGCAAAAACTGCTTGGGAACCAGCCCCAGCAGCTTTCCGCCGCAGACAACCGCCGCACAGTTATACCGGTCGGCTCCCACGGCCACCGGTATGCCCACCATTATCAAAAGCGGCAGGTCCTTTGTCTGCTGCAGCAGCACCTGCAGCTCTCTCTCGGCGCCGCGCAGCAAAATCTCCTCCCGGAACAGATCGCCGCAGGTATAGCCGGTCAGGCACAGCTCCGGAAAAACCAGAACCTGCACTCCCTTTTCCGCCGCCTGCACGGCCAGCTCTCCGATTTTTTCCCGGTTATACCGGCAGTCCGCCACCCGAATCGCCGGTGTGGCCGCCGCCGTACGCAAAAATCCGTCCTTCATATTTTTTCCCCTTCTCTTGTGATTCCCGCCGGAAAATCCGGCCGCGCATGGATGGGCCCGTCCTTTTTCCCGATGCCGGACTCATCCGGTCAAAGCAAAACCCCTGTAGCCGCGGCAAAGCCGGGGCCGCAGGGGCACTTTTCTCTATCAGGCTACCACCTGGCCGTACACCGGGGGCTGGACAATATCGGTATCCATTCCCTTTTGTATGACCATGGACTCCGGTTTGACAATTACACGCATTGCATGCCGCGCCCGGGTGAGGTTTTTCCACATATCACCGCCGCTGTGTTCCCGCATATGCATCTGGATAATATAATAACAGATGCAGTTGCGGGTTTTAAAGCAAACCGTGCGGAAATTCCGTTCGTATTTTTTGTATTCGCCGCGCTCTTCCAGCATACCGCGGATCATCAGCATGGCGCGGAAAAAGTCGTTGATCTTTTTGGCGTTCATGGTGTTCAGCGCGCTGGTTCTGCGCTGACGGTAATAGTACAGCGCCTTTTTTACCGCCGCCACGCGGTTTGCATAGAAGAACAGCTGATTATTGATAATCATATCCTCAAAGCACATGGTGGGAAACAGGATATCATGCTCTAAAAACAGCTTACGGCGGTACATCTTATTCCACAGAAAGCCCTGAATGCACCAGTCGTCGATCAGCTTGCGCATGGCGTCGTCATGGGTCAGTACCCCATTCACCCGGCAGGGATAGATCATTTTCATTCCGTTTTCAAAATCAAACCGGTAATTGCAGCAGGAAATATCCGCATCCGCCTCGGCCGCGGCATAGTACAGCGATCCCAGGTAAAGCGGGCTCATCCGATCATCCGCATCCGTAAAAATGACATATTCCCCCTGTGCCATATCCAACCCGGCACGCCGGGCCTGCGCCGCGCCGCTGTTGGGCTGATCCAGAATCCGCAGATACGGCATTTTCTCTTCATATTCCCGCAGCACCCGCAGCGAATGGTCTGTGGAACCATCGTTCACCGCAATAATCTCAAAATCCCTGAATGTCTGTTTTTCCAGGCAGTCCAGGCATTCTCCCACGTACTCTT
>JBJEQH010000125.1:0-2725 GCA_051881655.1 Candidatus Heritagella sp.
GTTTCCTCAATGACACGGCTGAGCTGCTCGGAAGAGAGCATCTTTCCCTCGATGCAAAGGGGAAACAGGCTGTCCTCTCCGGCGGCCTCCAATAGCTTTTTTCCCTCTTCCTGCAGGGCCGCTTCGATCATCGCCTGGGAGGGGTGATCCGGCAGGCGGGTTTCGGGGATCTCCTGAATGGAAAAGCGGCAGAATGCCGACAGGCGTTTCCCGTATTCCTCACAGGCCTTCCGCCAATACTCCTCTTTCAGTTTTCCCACACACAAGATTCGAATGCGCATCATCGCTTTTCACCGGCTTAAAACAGAATCACCGCGCCCTGGGCATTTTCACGCGGGGCCACATACAGTTGATAGTCTACATTTTCGCGCAGGCCGGCCATGGTCAGCGCACAGCAGGCCGACTGCCGGGCAATTTCCGGGGTATTGTTCTCCCGGCTTAAATGGGCCAGCATGAATCTTCCGGTTCCCTTCTCCGCAAGGCCCGGCAGCAAAGAGCTGCAGGTATCATTGCTCAAATGCCCATAGGCGGAGAGGATGCGCCGTTTCAGCGGATAGGGATACGGGCCGTTCATCAACATCCCCACATCATGATTGGATTCGATCACGGCAAAATCCGTGTGATCCAGGGCCTTCTCCACTTCGGGCGTAACCGTCCCCAAATCCGTGCAGAAGGTCAGAACCCGGTCATCCGCCGTTTGAATCCGGTATCCACAGCTCTGCGCACAATCGTGCATGGTGGCAAAGGGTTCAATCCACATATCCGCGCACTCAACCCCCGCCGACAGGGGAAAAAGCGGGCACTCTGCTTCCACTGCCCCCATGCTCTCTATGGCACACAGCGTGCCTTCCGGGGCAAAAACCGGTACCTTCAGCCGCTTTTCCAGCACCCGCAGTCCGCTGATGTGGTCGGAATGCTCATGGGTCACAAAAATGGCCTCCACGTTTTTCAGGGGGATCTCACACCGGCCCAGAGCCTCCATAATCTGTTTGGCACTTCTTCCGGCATCCACCAAAATTCCCCGCTGGGATGAACCGATGTAATAGCAGTTTCCACTGCTCCCGCTGAAAAGCGGAGCAATCCGCGCCATATGTACCTCCTGTCCTTCCTCTGCGCACAGCCTGCAAATCTATACGGAGCATTCACAACTGTCCGCCCCATGCGCACAGTCCAGTGCCGCTCTGTTCACAAAAAAAGAAGGCCGGTCTGTTACGTCCGGCCTTCCCGCCTGTCCTTTTTCAGCCAACTTTTACCGCAGCATTTTCCGCAGAGACCCGGCGGATATCCGCCCCGATCGCCGCGAACTTTTCCACCACGTTTTCATACCCTCTCTCGATATGCTGGATTTCATCAATCTGGGAGGTTCCACGGGCACACAGTGCCGCAATAATCATGGCAGCCCCCGCGCGCAGATCGTTGGCCTTCACCGGTGCCGCTGTCAAATGGTCCACGCCCTGGATAACCGCCAGTTTGCCGTCCACCGAAATCTGCGCCCCAAAACGTTTCAGCTCTTCCACATAGCGGAAACGGTTGTCAAACACACTCTCGGTAATCATGCTGGTTCCGTTGGCCGTCGTCAGAGCCGCCGCAATCTGGGGCTGCATATCCGTGGGAAAACCGGGGTGCGGCATGGTTTTGATGTTGCACTTATTCAGCTTTCCGTCGCTGATTACCCGCACGGCATCATCATATTCCTCGATGGTCACTCCCATCTCCAGTAGTTTGGCCGTAATCGACTCCAAATGCTTGGGAATCACATTCTGAATCACCACATCGCCGCCTGCGGCAGCCACTGCGGCCATATACGTACCTGCTTCAATCTGATCCGGGATAATCGAATACGTCACGCCTTTCAGCTTCGAAACGCCGTGCACCTTAATCACATCGGTACCGGCCCCGTGAATATCCGCTCCCATCGTATTCAAAAAGTTCGCCAAATCCACCACATGGGGCTCTTTGGCGGCATTCTCGATCACCGTGGTTCCCTCGGCCTTTGCGGCGGCCAGCATAATATTCATGGTAGCGCCGACCGTCACCATATCCAGATAAATATGAGCGCCCTTCAATTGAGCGGCCTGCACATCCACCATACCGCCATCCAGCGTGTAGGTAGCGCCCAGGGCCATAAAGCCCTTGAGATGCTGGTCAATGGGCCGCACCCCCAGATCACAGCCACCGGGCATGGCCACAACCGCATGCTTAAATTTCCCCAGCAGGGCCCCCATAAAATAATACGAGCCGCGCAGCCCGCGGGCCAGCTCATACGGGGCCACACAGGTCCCGATGGTGGTGGGGTCAATTTCCAGGGTAGAACGATTGACGAGCTTTACTTTGGCGCCCATTTCCCGCAAAATTTCCGACATTTTGGTCACATCGGTAATATTGGGAATATTTTCAATACGGCAAATGCCGTCAGAAAGTGCAACAGCAGAAATGATCGCAACGGCCGCATTTTTTGCGCCGCTGATCTTAACTTCTCCGGTAAGACGGTTACCGCCGGTAATCACAAACTTGTCCAACTTGACACGCTCCCAGCTTCTTATTCTTTTATCTATAGAAAAAAACAAAAGGATTAATCATAAAAAAGGATTCCAAAAGAAAGGCGAAATATACCACTCGCCTTTTAAAAGAATACCGCATTCCCCGTAAAAAGTCAATATCGAGTACCCGCAAATCCGAAAATCCCAGTTTTTCCTTCTCTTTTCGGCAAAAAGAGATACCGGAA
>JBJEQH010000126.1:0-12275 GCA_051881655.1 Candidatus Heritagella sp.
GGATTTGCACGAGCTGGATGGGTATACGGCTTATCAGGTGCTGCGCAACCCGATGGTCAGCTCCCAGGTGCGCACCGACGGCAGCCGACTGCTGTTCGGCGGCGGGTTTTCCCTGTCGGCCGGCGAGCTGTTCTCACTGCTGCTGAAGGGGCCCCAGGGGCCGCGCACCCGGCTGTTGTAAGGGGAAAACACGGGAAATCCGGTGAAACGCGGCAAAAAAAGATTGACACAAAAAAGAAACCGTGCTATTCTGAGAATAATCTGAATAAGAGAAACCGATGAAGTGGAGATCACACCGAAAGCGCACCTACAGAGAGCGGGCGAGGATGGAAATCCCGTGGAAAAGCGGGTCGGCAAATGGACCACAGAGGGCGAGGCGAAAGGCGGAGGAAAATCCGCCGAGTATCTGAGACGGGCGGCCCCCGTTACGGGCAGGAAATGTGTTGGCATTTTGCAAGAGCGGTTCTGTTGGCGGCAACAGGGCAAGTAAGGTGGTACCGCAGATTTTTTTGATCTGTCCTTAAAGAAATTTAAGGGCAGATTTTTTTGTTTGTTCCCTTTCTTTCCACAGAAGCGCTTTCCCGCAGAAAGAGAAAATCCCGCACCGGACAAGGGGGCGGGCACACGCATTTCACCGCCTTTGGGTGCAGACGGAGGCGGGCGGCTTTATCCCTGCACAGAAAGCAGAAAACCAAATCGAAAGGAATGTGTGTTATGGAAAAGAGAAATGTAGCGGTAGAAGAGAAAAAGGGTCTGCGCAATCTGAACAACCTGATTCTGGTGGGCGTTTTGATGGCCGTGGGCATTGTGCTGCGGCTGCTGGCCGGGGTCATCAATGTGGGAGGGTTCCATCCCAATTTCCTCATTGCCACTTATTGCCTGGCGATTCTGCTGATCCGTCCCTCGTTTGTGGAGTCGGTGATTATCGGCGTGCTCTCCGGTGTAATCAGCCAGATCGGCACCTCCATGGCATGGATCGGCATCGTCTCCGAGACGGTGGGCGCCGTTGCTATGTTCCTGCTGGTGCTCATCCCCCTGAAGGCCGGCAAATTTGACCTGCGTCCCATCGTGTGCACTCTGCTGACCACGCTGATCAGCGGCTTTACCTTCATCGGGATGGCGGCCATTGTGTATGTCCACCCCATGAGCATGGCCCAGTTTATCAGCATGGCGCTGACCACGCTGGTGACCGCTGCACTGAACTGCGTGATCGTGCAGATTCTGGTGCTGCCGCTGCGCAAAATCCTGAATAAGTAAACAGCAGCCGTTATTAAAAAAACAGGGGCGGGTTTTCACTTTCCGGGGACCTGCCCTTTCTCGTGGTTTAGCAGGGAAAGGAGTCCGTTCATGATCGAAATCAGCAAGATGGGGTTCCAGTACAGCGGCAGCAGCCATATGGCCCTGCACGATGTGGATCTGACCATACGGGATGGGGAGTTTGTGGGCCTGATCGGTGTCAGCGGTGCCGGGAAAACCAGCCTGACCCACACCCTGACCGGGATGATCCCCCATCACTACAAAGGGGATTTTTACGGCAGCGTGAAGATAAACGGGATGGACACCGTGGAGTGCCGTGGGGAGGACCTGTACCGTATTGTGGGCAGCGTGTTCCAGGACATCGACAGCCAGATGGTGGCCTCGGTGGTGGAGGATGAGATTTTATACGGGCTGGAGAATTTCGGCTTTTCCCGGGAAGAAATCCGGGAGCGGCTGGAGAGCGTGCTGGACACCCTGGGGATTCAGGACCTGCGGTACCGGGCGCTCAGTTCCCTGTCCGGCGGACAGAAGCAGAAGGTAGCCATCGCCGCCATCGTGGCGCTGCGCCCGCAGATCATCGTGCTGGATGAACCCACCGGCGAGCTGGACCCCGAGAGCAGTGTGCAGATTTTCCGCCTGCTGCGGCAGCTGAACCGCGAATACGGGATGACGGTGCTGGTGGTCGAGCAGAAGATTATGCTGCTGTGCGAGTATGTGGACCGCCTGATCGTGATGGACGGCGGTGGAATCGTATTCGACGGTCCCGCCCGGAAAGTGGTGCAGCACACCCGGACATTTGAGGAGATCGGAATCAATGTGCCCCGTGTGGTCACCCTGAGCGGCCGGCTGCAGGAAAAGGGGCTGTACAATGGGGCGGTACCCCTGAACGTGGACGAGGGAGAACAGATGGTAAAGGAGGTGCTGGCCCGTGGAACCCATGCTGAAGTTTGAACAGGTGCATTTTTCCTATGGCCGCACGGTGATCCTGCCGGAAATCAGCTTCTCCCTGGAGAAAGGGGAGGTGGCTGCCCTGATCGGAGCCAACGGCGCCGGAAAATCCACGGTCAGCCGGCTGTGCAACGGGCTGCTGCTGCCCGGAAAGGGCCGTGTGCTGGTAAAGGGACAGGATACCAGGAAAACCCGCACCAGTACGCTCTCGCGGACCATTGGCTTTCTGTTCCAGAATCCGGACCGGCAGATCTGCAAAAATACGGTGCGGGAGGAACTGGCCTTCAGCCTGCAGATTCATGGCATGGAGGAGGAAGAGGTGCAGCGCCGGGTGGAGGAAGCCCTGGAGCGATTCCGCCTTCAGCCCGACTGGGAGCCGTTCTCCCGTTCCCGCGGGGAGCGGCAGCGCATTGCGCTGGCCTCGGTCCTGATCGGGGAACCGGAGCTGATTATTCTGGACGAGCCGACCACGGGCCTGGACTATCGGGAGTGTACAGAAATTATGGAGTATGTCGCCCAGTTGAACCGGGAAAAGCAGGTCACCGTGTTGATGGTCTCCCACGATATGGAGCTGGTACAGAGCTACGCTCAGCGGGTGCTGGTGCTTTCCGGCGGACAGCTGCTGGGGGACGGGCCTGTCAAACAGATCATGAAGCAGGAGGACATCCTGCATGCGGCCCGGGTTCTGCCGGCCCAGATCCCGGCGCTGGCGCTGCGGTTTGGGGACCGCTTCCGGGATGTGTACACCGTGGAGGAAATGGTCGCCGCTCTGGAAAAGGAGGGGTGCTGAGATGGGAAATATCCTGGAATTTGTGCCGGGGCATTCGTTTCTGCACCGGCTGAACCCCATCACGAAAATTGTACTGGCCTTCCTGTTCAGTATTGCCAGCCTGCTGTCGAATAACCTGTTCATCCAACTGGGGCTGCTGCTCCTTTTGCTGGGGGTAGCGTTCTTCAGCGGGATCGGCAGCAAGGCTGTCGGTTTGCTGCGCACCCTGCTGCTGTTCTGCATCCTGATGGTCATTCTGCAGCTGGCCTTTATGCGGGGCGGCACCGGGTATCTAATCGTGCCGGGCACCGATTTCCCGCTGGTAACCAGCGACGGGCTGTACTATGCGGCGCTGTTTACCCTGCGTATTATCAATGCCACCCTGCCCCTGTTGATGATGTTCGCCATCACCCAGATGAACGATTTGACCAATGCTATGGTGAACAAGCTGCATGTGCCGTACCGGTACATGTTCATTCTGACCACGGCGTTCCGGTTTATCCCCATTCTGGCCGGGGAGTTCCACGACATTATGGATGCGCAGAAGGCCCGCGGGGTGGAGTTTGATACCCGGAATCTGGTGAAAAAGGTGGGACTGATTGTCCCGCTGTGCGTGCCGCTGCTGATCTCCTCGGTGAAAAAGGTGGACAGCGGCGCCGTATCCGCCCAGGTGCGCGGCTTCTCTCTGCGCGCCCGCGGGGCCGGGTACAAGGAGTACCCGTTCCGCCTGGGGGATCTGCTGGCCCTGCTGGTGATGATCGGGCTGATCGTTCTGCTGGTGCTGGTTGGATGACCGGTTTTACCGAAGGGAAAGCCGAAAAAAGGGAACACGGACTGTAAAAAGACCGTGTTCCCTTTTTGGTATCCAGTTTTTGGACAGTATGGGTTCGTGTGACCTTTTTGGCGGCTGCCATAAAGAAATCCCCGGCCCTCCCGATGGGGAGTGCCGGGGATGACTGCTTTTTAAAAGGAGAACATTATTTCTCGCAGTTTGCCTTCAGCGTAGCGAGGGACTCACGCAGCTCCTTGGGCAGATGATCGCCAAAGGTGGTGTCGTAGTAGTTCGCGATCTCGTCGGCTTCCTTGGACCACTTTTCCTTGTCCACTTCCAGAATGGTCTTCAGGTCGTCGATGGAGAAGTTGTCCAGGCCCTCGAGGTTGATGTCCTCGGCCTTCGGCACATAGCCGATCGCGGTCTCGTCGGCATCCACAGCGCCGTCCACGCGCTTGAGGATCCACTCGATTACGCGCAGGTTGTCGCCGAAGCCCGGCCAAATGAAGTGGCCGTCTTCATCCACACGGAACCAGTTGACGTTGAAGATCTTGGGAGCATTCTCGCCCAGCTTCTCGCCCATGTCGATCCAGTGCTGGAAGTAGTCGCCCATATGATAGCCGCAGAAGGGCTTCATGGCCATGGGATCATGACGCAGAACGCCTACCGCGCCGGTAGCGGCGGCAGTCGTCTCGGAAGCCATGATGGAGCCCACGAACACACCGTGGTTCCAGTCGCGGGACTGATAGACCAGCGGGGTGGTGGAGGCACGGCGGCCGCCGAAGATGATGGCGGAAATCGGAACGCCGGCGCCCTTGTCAAATTCGGGGCTGATGCAGGGGCAGTTCTTGGCCGGAGCGGTGAAGCGGCTGTTCGGATGAGCGCCCTTCTTGTCGCTGGTCTTGCCGTTCCAGGGCTCGCCGGTCCAGTCGAGAGCATTCTCGGGCGGATTCTTATCCAGGCTCTCCCACCACACGGTGTTGTCGTCCAGGTTGTGGGCCACGTTGGTGAAGATGGTGCCCTGCTTGGTGGTCGCCAGCGCGTTGGGGTTGGACTTCTGGTTGGTGCCGGGCGCCACGCCGAAGAAGCCGTTCTCGGGGTTGATGGCATACAGACGGCCATCCTCGCCCTGACGCATCCAGGCGATGTCGTCGCCGACGGTCCATACCTTGTAGCCCTTTACGCGGTAGCCCTCGGGCGGGATCATCATGGCCAGGTTGGTCTTGCCGCAGGCGGACGGGAAGGCAGCGGTGACATACTTAATCTCGCCCTGGGGATTCTCAATGCCCAGGATCAGCATATGCTCGGCCATCCAGCCCTCGTTCTTGCCCTGGAAGGAAGCGATGCGCAGCGCGAAGCACTTCTTGCCCAGCAGCACGTTTCCGCCGTAACCGGAGTTCACGCTGATAATGGCGTTGTCCTCGGGGAAGTGGCAGATATATCTCTTCTCTTCGTCAATATCGCACTTGCAGTGCAGGCCTTTTACCCAATCAGTGCCGTCGCCCAGCACATCCCACACCTTGTCGCCGATGCGGGTCATGATGGCCATGTTCAGAACAACATAGATCGAGTCGGTCAGCTCGACGCCGATTTTGGCCAGAGGAGAGCCGATCGGGCCCATGGAGTAGGGGATCACGTACATGGTACGGCCCTTGTAGCTGCCGCGGGCGATGTCGTACAGCATTTTGTACGCTTCCTGCGGGTCCATCCAGTTGTTGGTGGGGCCGGCTTCTTCCTTCGTCTTCGCACAGATGAAGGTTCTGCCCTCCACACGGGCAACGTCGTTGACGGCGGTGCGGTGCAGGTAGCAGCCGGGCAGTTTTTCTTCGTTCAGTTTAATCATTTCGCCGGTCGAGCAGGCTTCGGCGCGCAGCGCTTCCAGCTGCTCCTCCGAGCCGTCGATCCATACGACCTGATCGGGATTGACGAGAGCTTTCATCTCGTCGATCCAGGCGAGTACACTTGCATTCTTTGTCATGTCTTTTTCTCCTTCCAGCCCAATGGCCAAATTGAGATCTCGTTTCGTGCGTACAGACAACATCCATACACAAACTATTATAACCGCTCGACATATTTTTATCAAGGGCCTATTTCCTGTGAAACCACAGGGAATTGTAACATTTTTGTGACAAGTTGAGACGAAGAAACACGAATCCCCTTATTTCAGCGTATCCACCGCCATATTGGCGCAGGCGTTCAGCCCGGCAGAGGCGCGCACACCGGACAGAAATTCATAATACCCCTGCGAGGCGACCATGGCGCCGTTATCGCCGCAGTAACACAGTTCCGGGCGGCAGAATACAAGGCCGCGCTTCTGGCATTCCCGCTCCAGCTGCCGCCGCAGAAGCCGGTTGGCCGAAACGCCGCCGGCAATGACCAGCGTACGTGCGCCGGTATCCTCGGCCGCTCTCATGGTGCCGCGCACCAGGCAGTCCACCACCGCCCGCCGGTACGAGGCCGCGAAATCGGGGATGCACACCGTTTCGTTTTTCTGTTTGGCGTTGTGCAGCAGGTTAATTACCGAGGTTTTCAGTCCCGAAAAGCTGAAGTCGTACGGGGCGCCGTCCACGCTGGGGCGCGGCAGGGAAAAGGCCCGGTCGTTCCCGCCCTCGGCTACCTTGTCCAGATGAATGCCCCCGGGGTACGGCATGCCCATGGCCCGGGCCGCTTTGTCGAAAGCCTCGCCCGCCGCGTCATCATGGGTATAGCCGATGATGCGCATATCGGTGTAATCCTTTACGTCGATCAGGTGAGTGTGTCCGCCCGAGACCACCAGGCAGAGGAACGGGGGCGTAAGATTGGGGTTCGACAGGTAATTGGCCGCAATGTGGCTGCGCAGGTGATGAACCGGAACCAGCGGCTTGCCCGAAGACAGGGCCAGCCCCTTGGCAAAATTCACCCCCACCAGCAAAGCGCCGATCAGCCCCGGGGCATAGGTGACGGCGATGGCGTCAATCTGCGATAAATCGGTACCGGCTTCCCGCAGGGCCCGGGCCGTCACGCCGGTGATGGCCTCGCAGTGGCGGCGGGAGGCGATCTCCGGGACCACACCCCCGTACAGCTTGTGCTCTTCCACCTGAGAGGCGATGACATTGCTCAAAACCCGGCGCCCGTCCTCGACCACCGAGGCCGCCGTCTCGTCGCAGGAACTCTCAATTCCCAAAATGCGCATAGTAAATGGCTCCTTTATTCCGTCGGTTTTCCCGCCGGTCTGCAGAAAAACCGGCTGTGCGGCCCAAATGCCGCTGTTTCGTCTATTATACCACTTATTTTTGCAGGCGAAAAGTGCTATAATACTTCTGATTCCCGCACAAACCCCGGCGGGACGGAAAATGACAGGGCACAGGGCGGCCCGGGAAGGAATCGTACGTACATGAAACTGCTTGTACTGGATGGGAACAGCATTGTCAACCGCGCTTTTTACGGCATCAAGCTGCTCTCGACAAAAGACGGACAATTTACCAATGCGATCTATGGCTTTCTGACCATGCTGGAGCATATCCGGGAGGAGTGCGGGCCCGATGCGGTGGCCATCGCGTTCGACCGGAAAGAGCCCACCTTCCGTCATATCGCCTATGCCGGGTACAAGGCCGGGCGCCACGGCATGCCCGACGAACTGGCCCAGCAGATGCCGGTGCTCAAAGAGCTGCTGGGATATCTGGGATATCCCATGGTCGAGTGCGCCGGATGGGAGGCCGACGATATCCTGGGCACCCTCTCCCAGGCCTGCCGGAAAGAGGGAGCGGAATGTATGATCGCCACCGGGGACCGCGACAGCCTGCAGCTGGTGGGAGATGGCGTGACGGTGCGCCTGGCGGTGACCAAATTTGGCCAGCCGCAGGTGACGCTGTATGACGAGGCCGCCATTTTGGATCAGTACGGCGTAACCCCGCACCAGCTGATTGACATCAAGGCCCTGCAGGGGGATACCTCGGACAACATCCCCGGGGTGAAGGGCATCGGCCCCAAGGGCGCCGGCGATCTGATCCAGAAATACGGCAGTATCGACTATATTTTCTCCCACCTGGATGAATTGGAGGTAAAGCCCGCCCTGCGCCAGAAGCTGAAGGACGGCGAGGAATCGGCCCGGCTGAGCTACGATCTGGGGACCATCCGGCTGGATGCCCCGATTGATACGGACCTGTCCCATTACCGGCGCCAGACGGGGGATCCCGCGGCGGCGGCCCGCCTGATGGCCCGGCTGGAGCTGTTTACCCTGATAAAAAAACTGGGGCTGGATTCGGCCCCGGCCTCGGCAGCCCTCACGGAAGAGGAACAGGGGGCGGCCCCCGCGTACACCGTCACATTTGTGCCGGATGCCGCCGGGCTGCTGACCCGCATGGAGGAGAACGGGCGGGCCTGCCTGCTGCCGGTGTTCGATGAGGAGAACCGCCTGCAGGCGCTGTACCTCGCCACCGGGGACGAGCGGGTGAAAACCGGGCCGGACCTCGCACTGCTGCGCGCGCTGTGCCGCAATGACCGCATCGAAAAATGCGTGTGCGACGCAAAGCCCCTGTTTGCCTTCCTGCTGTCTCAGCCGGAGAGCGGGGAGAAAACCGGCATCCGCATGGAGAGCCTGACGATGGATCTGTCGCTGGCGGGATACCTGCTCAACCCCTCGGGCAGTGGATACGAGCCCCTGCGCCTGATGCAGGAGTACGGCCTGCCCGTACCGGGGGGCGAAGATGAAAACGAGCGCATTCTTCTGGGAATGCCGGCCCTGTGGGAGACTCTCCGGGGAAAGCTGGAGGAAAACGGCCAGCTGCCGCTGTTGCAGGAGATCGAAATCCCCCTGTGCCGGGTATTGGCCGTGATGGAGAGCGAGGGCTTTTTGGTGGACGCGGACAGCATCCGGGTGTACGGCGAGCAGATCAGCCGGGCGGCCGAGGCAGCCCAGCAGGCCGTGTGGCAGGAAGTGGGGTATGAATTCAACATCAATTCCCCCAAGCAGCTGGGACAGGCCCTGTTTGAGAAGCTGGGTCTTCCCCATGGGAAGAAGACCAAAAGCGGCTACTCCACCAATGCGGACGTGCTGGAGAAGCTGCGCCCCCAGAGCGCGGCGGTGGAAAATGTGCTGGAGTACCGCACCTATGCCAAACTGAAGTCCACCTACTGCGACGGGCTTTTGAAGGTGATCGGCGGGGACGGGCGCATCCACTCCCGCTTTAATCAGACGGAAACCCGCACCGGCCGGATCAGCTCCACCGAGCCCAATTTGCAGAACATCCCTGTGCGCACCGAGCTGGGGCGCGAACTGCGCCGCTTTTTCACCGCCCGGCCCGGTTGGGTGCTGGTGGATGCCGACTACTCCCAGATCGAGCTGCGGGTACTGGCCCACATGGCCCGGGATGAGATGATGATTGCCGCCTTCCGCGAGGGGCTGGATATCCACCGGTCCACTGCCGCCAAGGTGTTCCATATGCCGGAGGAAATGGTCACGCCCCTGATGCGCAGCCGGGCCAAGGCCGTAAATTTCGGCATTGTGTACGGGATCGGCGCGTTCTCCCTCTCCCAGGATATCGGTGTCAGCCGCCGGGAGGCCGAGGAGTATATCAACCAGTATCTGGCCCTGTACAGCGGGGTGCGGGAGTATATGGAAAATGTGGTGGAAAACGCCCGCGAGACCGGCTATGTACAGACGCTGTTCGGCCGCCGCCGCTATCTGCCGGAGCTGTCCAGCAGCAACTTCAATATGCGCGCGTTCGGCGAGCGGGTGGCCCGGAATATGCCCATTCAGGGTACGGCCGCCGATATCATCAAAATCGCCATGGTACGGGTGCAGCAGCGGCTGGAAAAGGAGAACCGCCGCGCCCGGCTGATCCTGCAGGTACACGATGAATTGATCGTGGAGGCCCCGCAGGAGGAGGCCGGAGACATCGCCCGCCTGCTGAAAGAGGAGATGGAGGGGGCCGTGTCCCTGTCGGTTCCCATGGTGGCGGACGCCCATGTGGGAAAAACGTGGTATGATGCGAAAGGCTGAGGAAAACCGGTGGAACCCATGAAAAAACAAACGGACTGGATCTGTCCGCTGTGCGGGCAGCCTCTTCTGCTTGGGGAAGGGGAAAAAACACTGGGCTGTGAAAACGGTCACCGTTACGACAGGGCCCGGCAGGGGTATTGCCATTTGCTGCCGGTCAACCGAAAGCACACCCGGGATCCCGGCGACAATGCGCAGATGGTCATGGCCCGGCGGGAATTTCTCCATACCGGCGGGTATGACGGATTCCGCCAGGCGCTCTCCCGCCTGGTGCTGGAGGCCGTGGGGGAGAAGAAGGAGCCGCTGGTGCTGGATGTGGGCTGCGGCGAGGGCTTTTATACGGCCCATATGGAGCAAACCCTGCGCGGGGCGGGGAAAGCCCCGCGGGTGCTGGGGTTTGATATCTCGAAATCGGCGGTCAAAGCGGCCGCCGGAACATATAAGAACGTCTCGTTCTGTGTGGCCAGTTCCTTTGCCATCCCGGTGGGAGAGGGAGCGTGCGACTGCGTAACCGAGGTGTTCTCTCCCCTGGTGCCCGGAGAGTTCCGGCGGGTGACAAAGCCCGGCGGGGTGCTGATTCTGGCGGTGCCGGGGCCGCGCCACCTGTGGGGCATGAAGCAGGTACTGTACGAGCGCCCCTATGAAAACGAGCGGCACGATACCGATTTTGCCGGGTTCCGCTTTGAAAAACGGGAGACGGTGACGGGGCATCTATCCCTCTCCCGGCCGCAGGATATCCGCAACCTGTATGCCATGACCCCCTATTACTGGAAGACCGGGGAGGAGGGCAGCCGCCGGCTGCTGGCGCTCTCCCGGCTGGAGACCGAGACGGAATTCGATTTCCTTTTGTACCGCAGAGAGGAGGAAGCCCCATGCTGAGCATTGTTCCCATGAGGGAGGAGCACATCGTGGCCATTGCGGCGCTGGAACAGGCGTGCTTTGCTCATCCGTGGAGCGAGAAATCCCTGCGGGAGGAGCTAAAGAATCCCCAGGCGGTGTTCCGCGTGGCTGTCACCCCCCAAAACGGCGTGGTGGGGTATGCGGGTATGCATGTGGTTCTGGATGAATGTTACATGGATAATGTGGCCGTGCACCCGGATTTCCGGCGGCAGGGGGCGGCAAAAGCGCTGGTGAGCGCCCTGCTCGGCTGGGCAAGGGAGAACAGTGCCCGGTTTCTCACGCTGGAAGTGCGCCCCGGCAATGGGGCCGCTCTTTCCCTGTACCGCGCCCTCGGCTTTGAAGAGGTGGGCCGCCGTCTCCGGTTCTATACCGATCCGGTGGAGGACGCCCTGCTGATGACCTGTTGGCTATCCCCGAGAGAAGGAGACTTTCTATGAAAATTGGTTCGCTTTCCCTGGACAGCCGTGTGATCCTGGCCCCGATGGCCGGGGTGACCGACCGCCCGTTCCGCACGCTGTGCCGCCGGTTCGGCGCGGCCTACGGCGTGACCGAGATGATCAGCGCCCGGGCGCTGCAGTTTAAGGACAAAAAAACCGCGCGGCTGATGGCACTGGGCGACGAGGAGCGCCCCGCCGGGATCCAGCTGTTCGGCGATGATCCCGAGGTAATGGCCCAGGCCGCGGAGAAGGCCATGCGGTTTTCCCCCCAGTTGATTGATATCAACATGGGCTGCCCGGCGCCGAAGATCGCGAATAACGGAAGCGGCAGCGCCCTGATGAAGGATCCGGAAAAATGCGGAGAGATCGTGCGGGCGGTGAAAAAGGCCTGTGATGTGCCGGTGACGGTGAAAATGCGCAAGGGCTGGGACCGGGACCATGTGAATTTCCTGCAGGTGGCGAAAATCTGCGAGCAGGCGGGGGCCGATGCCATCGCCCTGCACGCGCGCACCCGGGATCAGATGTACCAGCCCAGTGCCGATTGGGACAGCATCCGGCAGCTGAAGCAGGCGGTGTCGGTCCCCGTGATCGGCAACGGCGATATCACCGATGCCCAGTCCGCCTGCCGCATGCTGGAGGAAACCGGCTGTGATTTTGTGATGGTAGGCCGGGGCGCGCTGGGGAACCCGTGGATTTTCCAGCAGATTTCCGTCTATCTGACCGATTCCTGCCGGATCCTGCCGGGGCCCGGTCTTTCCGAGCGGCTGTTGGTGATGAACCGGCATATGCGCGCTCTGTGCGAGGAAAAGGGCGAGCATGTGGGAATGCGGGAAGCGCGCAAGCACGTGGGCTGGTATCTGCACGGGCTGCGGGGGGCGGCGGCTTTCCGCCGAAAGGCCGGCGAATTGTGCACGCTGGAGGATCTGGACCGGCTGACCGGGGAAATTTACCTGCGGTACCGCCGGGAAGAAGAGGGGGAACACTGAGCCTCCTTTATGAAAAAACCGGAGAACATAAGAAACAGGAAAAAGGGAGAGAAGCCGAAACCGGCTTCTCTCCCTTTTTTGCGGGCGGAGAGGAGAAAGACCGGTGCGAGGCGAAAAAACGGAAAGAGCTGCTTGACATGGATGCTGTAATTTGATATCATATTGATATCAAATTACAGGCGGATAAAAAGAAGGGGGAAAGAGAGAGGATACAGAAAAACGGAAAAAT
>JBJEQH010000127.1:0-2709 GCA_051881655.1 Candidatus Heritagella sp.
ATTTGTATCAGAATTAGGGCCATTTTCTTGCCAAGCTTCAAAATTGCACGTGAGGAAGCGGATGAAACCGGCTCTTGGCTGGAACTCCTTTACAAAACAGGCTATATCGAAGAAGAAGGGTATAAGGCACTGGATTCAACCCGTGTAAGTATTCGGGTAATGCTCATCGCCTCCATCAAAACCGCAAGGGGGAACATATAGTGGTAGGGGATATCGTGACAGTAACCGTTGACCGTCCGTTGGGCAGCTATCACCCCGAACACCCGGAACTGTACTATCCGTTAAATTACGGGTATATCAAAGGGACAATGGCTCCGGATGGTGAGGAAGAAGATGCCTATATTCTGGGGGTCAAGGAACCGGTGAAGGAATATACCGGCAAAGTGATCGCCGTGATCTATCGGAAAGACGATGTGGAACACAAATGGGTGGTCGCGCCAGAGGGCAGTTCTTTTACCGCCGGGGAGATTGAACAGGCTGTGCATTTTCAGGAGCAATACTTTCAATCTGTGATTTCCTTTGAACTATGAATGGTTTGTTTTATTGTGGTGTACTTTTGGCCGTTCTTTGCCAAGAAAACCTCTTTTGTCGTGAAAGACAAGAGAGGTTTTTGTGTTTCACCGCTGAAGGAATGGAGTACCGGTTCGTGGAAATATCCGTATCCACCGTACTTTTCTTTTATGACGCTTGATTATGGGAGGGGCTTTGCCCGCGGCATGTGAGAAATAGGGGAAAGAGCAGAGTTTCTTATAAATTGTAACTGGAAAATGGAAGGGAAAAGCCCGAAAAATCTCTTGACATTCCCGTGTGCTTATCATAGAATTTGCTGGGAAGGAGACACGGAAAAGGAAAACTATTGGTGAAAAGGTCAAGAATTTTTCTCCAGTTTTCCATCCGTGTCCGGATCAATTTCACACAGAATGGAGTGCAAGAAAATGGATGCTGTTAAAACTGTGGTGGTTGGCGCGGCGAGTATCACCTGGATGCCTACTTTCCTCAATGATCTCAGTCGCTGTGAAGCAATGCGCGGCGGAGAACTGGTCTTTCATGATATTGATAAAGAGGGCGTTCGAAAAATGGCCGCTTTTGGACAACGGCTGCTGGAAGAACGGAATTTCTCCATGAAAATTACCATCGAGGATGATTTGGACCGCTCACTGGAAAATGCGGATTTTGTGGTCTGCACCGTGCTGATCGGTTCTCATGATGGATGGAAAAAGGAAATGGATACCATCATCCGTCATGGTGTACATCATCCGAAAGGAATGTCCGTGGGACCGGGCGGCATTGGGATGGGCCTGAAACAGATTCCCTGGATTGTGGGTCTGGCGAAAAAGATGGAGAAAATCTGTCCCAAAGCCTGGCTGCTGAATTTTTCCAATCCCATGCAGAGCATCATGTATGCCGTTCAAAAGTACTCCAAAATCAAGGCGATTGGCCTTTGCCACGGTGTAACCTGTACGGTGGAACGCATGGCCATGAAGATCGGGGAGAAAGAACCGGATCTGTTCTATACCATCGGCGGTGTGAATCACTTTGAGATTATTACCAAGCTCACGAAGAATGAGGAAGATCTGATGCCTCGGATTGCCGACGCCCATGAAACCATTCAGCGGGAAAAAGGGAGAAGCAACGAGATTATTACGACCGAGCTGTACCGGTTGTTTGGCGGTTTTCCCTGCAATGAGGATATCCACAGCATCGAATTCCTGCCGTACTATATCCACAAGGATACCCGGTTGGAGGATTATGAGCAGACCCAGAATTACATAGAGAATCGTATGAAGCTGCGGGAAGGCGACTGGGAAAAAGTGGACCGTTTTATCGCCGGAGAAATCTCGATCGAGCAGGTAACGGGAAACAATTCCGAAAAGTTGGCGGAAATTATCGAAGGGATTTCGTCCAATAAGCCGACCTATCTCTATGCAAATGTTATGAACAACGGATATGTGCAGAATCTGGATCGGGATATGTGCGTAGAAGTTCCGCTGGTTCTCTTCAAGGATGGGTATATCGGCTGCAATATCGGTGAAATTCCGCGGCCTTTTGCGGTTCTCTCCAATGTACACGGTGCCGTGCAGCACTATACGGTGGAGGCCGCTATGACCGGTTCGCGAAAAGATGCACTGATCGCCATGTCTCTGGATCCCATGTGTTATACGCTGACACTGGAGGAGCGCCAGAAACTGCTGGATGATATTTTGCTGGCCGATCGGGAATGGATTCCGGATTACTGGACCTTTGAGGAAGATGCATCATGCCGCTGAAAAAGATTATTCGGAAAGATAAACTGGAAACTCTCATATTTTCCAGTGAGAAAGAAGCCGGCAAGGCGGCTGCCGTGGAAGGTGGCCGGTACATTGCAAAAGTGCTGGAGGAAAAGAGCAGCTGTACGATTATTTTTGCTGCGGCCGTTTCCCAACATGAAATGCTGACGGCCTTATCGGAAAATACCAGTATCGACTGGAGACGGGTGAATGGGTTCCATATGGACGAATATATCGGCCTTCCCCGTGGGGATTCCCACACATTGGCGTATTTTTTCAGCCGGTATCCGGCCATTGCACCGGGGCATTTCCATTTTATTGACCCCCAGGCGACGGATTATCAGGCGGAGTGCCTGCGCTACAGCCGATTGATGCAGGAAATGCCGCCGGATCTGGTATTCTGCGGGGTGGGGGACAACGGACACCTGGCGTTTAATGAACC
>JBJEQH010000128.1:0-12177 GCA_051881655.1 Candidatus Heritagella sp.
GAATTGGTCAATATTTTTTTAAAAATTGAAGATTTTTTGTAAAATTATCTGTTATCTCTTTTAAAAAAGCCGTTTTCCGCCATTGGGCCAGGTGGTTTTCGATACTTTCCCGCCGCCCCATAGAAAAAGAGCCCCAAGTCAGGCTCTTTTTCTATAAATCAGAATTTTATTTTGACCAGATGATTGAACAGGGCGATAACGCGGCCCACCGCCAGCACCGCCAGCACGGTGCCGATTCCAATGCCCACCAGCCAGTGCCCGGTAACCGCCCCAATGCAGAAGGTGATACACACGCAGAACAGATCAAAAATGTTCTTGGTAAAGCCCATGCTGCGGCCGATTTTCTCCGCAATGGCATTTACAATCCCGTCACCGGGGTTGGGGATCAGCCGGGCATTCACCGTCATGGCGGCGCCCACGCCGGTCAGCAGGATCGCCAGTGCCAGCACCAGCAGCTGCTGCCAGAACTCCACCGGCTCCTGGGGGAAGCAATCGGCAAACAGGTTTAAAAAACGGGTAAAAACAATGGAAAACGGAATTTGCAGCAGATCCAGAAGCCGCTGGCGGCCCTTGTGCAGGCAGACCTCCACCAGCACCAGCACCACATAGGCGCACAGCGTACTGTTGCCAAAATCCAGCGCGTACAGCTGGGAAATGCTGTAGGGAACCGAAATAATTGGGGAAACCCCCAGCCCTGCCTTGGTATTCAGCGTAAGACCCATGGCCAGGATCAGAATCCCCGCCACATAGTAGATCCCGCGCAGAACATTTTTCCGAACCGGAACCCCCGCTTTTTCCGGGGTCCCCTTTTTTTCTCTCTCCATAGCCGCCTCCTTATAAAAGCGCCTGGGCCAGGAATTCCAGCCGTTTGCGCATGAAATAGGGATTCGAGGGTACATTGTGGAAGTCCCGCGGGAACGTCAGATAAGTAAAGTCCTTATCCGCGCGGATCAGGGCATCCACCAGCCGCAAGGTCTGCTGCATGCTGACATTGTCATCCAGTGCCCCATGGGCGAGGAACAGTTTTCCCTGCAGGTTGCCCACCAGCGCACAGGGATCGTTTTCCCCGTAGTTCTCCGGGTCATACAGGCCGTTATAGCGCTCGACCCACTGGCTTTGATAAAACCGCTGGTCGTGGTTGCCGCCGGAGGAAACCGCCGCTTTGTACACCTGCGGATACTGCAGAATCGCCCGGGCCGCCGCCATACCGCCGCCCGAATGGCCATAAATGCCCACCCGGTCAAGGTCCAGTACGGGGAACTGCTCTTTCAGCTGCGGCAGGGCCGCCACATGGTCATACAGCCCGGCGCAGTCGTGAATGCGGTGGTGGCACTTCCCGTGGAACGCGATGCCGCGGCCCGGAGTTCCCCGTCCGTCCAGTACCAGCCCGGCAAAGCCCAGGGCGCACATCTCCTGCAGGGCCCCCTGCATTTCCCGGCCGCCGGTCGCCTCCCACTCGAAGGCCTTCATCACGTTGTACTTCTGCTGGCCGCCGTAGATGTATTCCGCCACCGGAACCTTCTGTCCGGATTCGGCCGTTTCCGGCAAAAACAGCAGCCCGTACAGATCGGTCTCTCCGTCGGCCGCCTTCACCGTAATGCGCTGCGGGATGCGGTACCCCAGCTGCAGCAGGCGGGTGATATCGGCCGTTTCCAGCTGCCGCACCAGGGTTCCGTCCTTCCGGCGCAGCACAGTCACCGGGGGCTTGTCCGCCCGCGACCAGGTATCCACAAAGCTGTCCTTCCCCATGGTAATGGTGTGCTCGCCGTCCTCGGGGGTCAGCACCGTCACGCCCTCTGGATCAAACAGGTTCACCCGGCACAGCCGCCGGTAATACGGATCACTGGTATCGGGCATGCCGCTGGCCATAAAGTACAGGTCCCCATTCTCCTCGTTGTACTCCACCAGCTTGCCCACCAGAATCTCCCCGGGGGTCAGGCAGGAGAGGCAGGCGCCGCTCTCATTTTCATACAGGAACAGGTGGGCTTTGTCCTCCCGCTCGGATTGCCAGACGGTGTATTTTCCATCCGCCGTCACCAGATTGGAGGCGCCATATGTACCAAACCCGTCCAATTCGCCGTACGTCGCGATATTCAAAAACACATCCGTGTTCTCCTCGACCAGTACCCGGCTCTCGCCCGTTTGGCTGTTCACCTCATACAGACGCGCCTGGGAATAGCCGCGATTGCACCAGGTATAGCGGAAAAAGCGGCCATCCGGTGAGAAGGCAGCCCGGCAGCTGTAGTCAATCAGCGGGCTGTAGTCGGTGGGGGTGGGCGGAACCTGCACCGGTGTGACCGCCCCGGTCACAAGGTCCATCAGCACCAGCTCCGCGAGGGGCACCGCCTCATCCTCGGTAAACGAGCAGCGGTAGGTATAGGTGCGCGGACGGTTGGCCTGCCCATCCCGGTCGCAGGCGTCGATGACCGACAGCGTTCCCAGCCCGCGCAGATCGATACGGTGAGTCAGCAGGGTGTGCCCGTCCGGGCTCCACACCACCGTGGGCGGCAGGGGATCCCCCTGAATTGTGCGGCGCACACGGTCCGTGTTCTCCGCGGGAACGGCGTAGGGGTACAGGGGTTCGCCATCGGTGGTCAGCGGCCGCAGAAGCGCCCCGTCCTCTCCGCACAGCCAAAGGTTCCCCTCTTTCACGCGCACCCGCCATTTTCCATCCGGCGAAACCGCCACGGTGGGGTCGGGGGCGGGTTGGCGGGTGAGGGTCTCTTCCTGCCAGATATACCGGCTGTCTCCCGCCGGGAAGACAAAGCGCAGACCGCTGTCCGTTTCCTCCACCGATACTTTTATAAAGGGGAACTCCTCCCCTTTCATCCCGAAGGCCGCGGCGGCCGCCTGCACGGCCTTCTCATCAAACAGCGGGCTCTCTTTTCCGAAAACCGGGTCCACCCGCACAAACCGGCGCTGTACGCCGCTCTCTCCCACCCGGCTCTCCCGGGCATAGTAAAAGGAACCGTCCGGGAGATAGGTAATCATCGGGCGGCCATTGAGAACCGCCCCTTTCGCCCCATCGGGCATCAGCTTTTTCGCCCGGGCATAAGCCCCCTGGAACACCTGACTGGAAAGATCCATAATAAAACCTCCCAAGCGCCCGGTACTCGCAGCCGGGCCGCTTTTTCCCATCAAACAAAGAAAAGCCGCCGCCGCCCCAAACGGGACCGCAGCGGCCTTTTTTCTGGCAGCGAGGGGACCTGTAAGCCGAGTTCTGTCGTGAACAGCCATCTATCTGGTCCGGACGTTGCCGCCCGGCTCATGCCACCTCCCGGGAACGCGCCGGGCCGGCGCCGGGCCCGAAGGCCCATGTTCCCTCCACGGTGTTGCTCCGGATAGGGTTTACAGAGCCGCACAGTCTCCTGTGCGCTGGTGAGCTCTTACCTCGCCTTTCCATCCTTACCGGTGCAGGAAACCCTGCCCCGGCGGTTTCTTTCTGTTGCACTTTCCCTGGGGTCACCCCCGGCGGCCGTTAGCCGTTACCCTTGCCCTGTGGAGCTCGGACTTTCCTCAGACGGGCCCTTTCGGGAATCCGCCCGCAGCTGTTCAGTCCGCTCGCCGTATTCATTGTACCTGATGGGAAGGGCAAAAGTCAAGAAGAACCGCTCGCCGCCTTTTCTTTCCCGGAAAAGCAAAAAACTTCCCCCTTCCCTTTGCAGGGGAAAAAGAAAAATGGTATGATAGTTTTGTACTGTGAATGGCACAGACCGATGAGGAACTTCCCCCGGGGAGTTTCCCAAAAAGAAAGGAGACCTCTGCCATGCCGGACCCCACGATTCTCACCACTCGCTCCTTTGTAAAAAAGGGGGCCTACGCCCTGATTCCCCCGGATGCACCGGTTACCAACCTGATTCCGGAAATGCCGGAATGCCGGGTAAAAATTCTCGCTTCGCCGGAGCTGGGCGCCGCTTTCGTTCAATACTGGCTCGAGGCTGCGCCGGGAAAGGGCACCGTTTATCCGCTTGCCGCCGAAAACGGGATCGAGACCTTTTTCTTCCTGCTGGAGGGCACCTGTACGCTCTCCTTCTGCGGCCAAACGGTGCAGGCTCAGCCCGGGGCTTTTCTCTATTGTTCCCCGCTGGATTCCTTCCGGTTCACCTGCACCGGGGATCGCCCGATGAAAGCTCTGCTGTATAAACAGCGCTATCAGCCCCTTAAAGGAGTAGCCGCGCCGCACAGCTTTTGCTCCAACGCCGCCGCGCTGCCCCCGGAGGAGGGAGGCTCGATTCTCACCCGGAAGCTGATCCCCTCGGATCTGTCCTTTGATTTCCAGATGAACCTGCTCACCTTTGTCCCCGGAAACGCCCACACCTTTGTGGAAACCCATCTGCAGGAGCACAGCATCTATTTTCTCGAGGGCAAATGCGTGTATCTGATCGGGGAAGAGTGGAAGATGGTAAAAAAAGACGATTTTTTGTGGTTTGGCCCCTACACACCGCAGGCCTGCTACAACCTGGACGACGAGCGGTTTTCCTATCTTCTGTCCAAAGACTGCAACCGCGACGCCGTATTGGAAAAGGAGGGATAAGGTATGAATCTTCCCGGAATTTTGTCCACCCGCGCCCGGGTGGAGCGCGGCGCCTTTGCCCTGCTGCCCCCGGAGGGACTGGTGGAAAATGTGATTCCCGAAATGCCCGGCTGCCGGGTCAGCATTCTGGCCGCCCCGAAATTCGGCGCCAATTTTATCGAGTATCTGGTCACGGTTCCGCCCCGGCAGGGGACGTGCCGGCCCTTCTCCGCCGGAGAGGGACAGGAATCCTTTGTCTATGTTCTGGACGGCACCTGCACCTTTTCCTGCGGCGGCAATACCTATGAGGCGAGAAAGAGCTCGTATCTCTATTCCCCGCCCGGCATGGGCTTTGAATTTTCCAACCCCGGTGAGGGGGAAGCCCGGCTGCTGATCCACAAGCTGCTGTATACGCCGCTTGAGGGGGTACCGCTGCCTGGGGTGGTATTCGCCACGGCGGACGAATCTGAACCTCAGCCCTGCGACGGAAACCCCCGGATGCTGGTTCAGGGCCTGCTGCCCCTGAACCTCTCCTACGACATTGAGATGAACCTTCTGACCTTCCTGCCGGGCGGCGCTCATCCCTTTTTGGAGACCCACCTGCAGCAGCACGCCATCTACTGCACCCAGGGCACCTGCTGCTATCATCTGAGCGACCGGTGGACGATTCTGAAGAAGGACGACTTTATCTGGGTGGGCCCCTATGTCACCCATGGCTGCTGCGGGGTGGGGGACCAGCCGTTTACCTATCTGTTCTCCAAAGTGGTCAACCGCGATCCCCCGGCGCTGTGAGATCCCGCGCAGTACCGCTATCGTAAGCGACGATAACAAAAGACACGGCAAAAAGCCGTTCCCGTTTTTCTGTCTTCACGGAAAACGGGAGCGGCTTTTGTTTTTTATTTTTTCACCGCCAGTACAAAATGGACATGCTCGAACGCCGTCATCTCCTCCCCCGGGCCGGAAAAGTACCGGGCCTGGATGTCCTTGGGTGTCAGCCATTCGTAGATCAAGAACCCATGGGCCTCCAGCAGTTTTTCCATCTCCTCATACCGAAAAGCGGTTTTCATCGGCTCACCCCCGGCGGACGCCATGGCGATCATATTCTGCACCCGCTGTACCGGCGAGGAAAAGAACCCCTCTCCCGCGCAGTCGAACACCAGTGAACTGCCCTCGGCGGACAGCGCGGCCAGTGCCCTCAGCATTCTTCCGATTTCCCCGGGGGACAGATAGTAGCTCACGCCCAGCCAGGAGAAGAAAGTCTTTTTCCCCCTGTCAAATCCCGCTTCCCTCAGTTTTTCGATCAGGCGCTCCGCCGAATCCGGTGCGGAGAAGTCCACCGGAACCTCGTGCCGGTTTGGGGGAATCTGCCATCCGGCCGCCTGTATGCGCCGCCGTTTATCCTCCTGGGTGCAGGGGTGATCCACCTCGAAAACCTCACAGTTTCTCCCCCACGACCGCTCCCGGAAGGCGAAGGGATCCAGCCCCGCCCCGAGGAGTACATACTGCGCGGTTCCCGTGCGCATGGCTGTTCTCAGGCTGTCCTCGCAGAATTTCCCGCGGGAAACCGGAATGGGCGCAATCTGGCTGTACACGATCTCCCGCAGCACGGTGGTCTCATCCGCCCGGTTTTTTCCGGGCAGAAAAAAATCAACCCCCTGCCGGATCCAGGCTTCCATGGCCCGGTACTCCTCCTCCCCGATCAGTTCTTTTCCCTTTGCATCCGCAAAAACCGGATTTGCCGCATTTTCGGCATAAAAAGCCCTGCCGAAAGCCGCCATTTTCGCGGTGATACTCGCCGTATTCTCCATATTGGCTCCTTCCTTTCTCCTTATAAAAAGACGCAGTGCTGTTTTTAATTCAGCACTGCGTCTTTGCGTCCGGCTCTTTCAAAACGGTCATATGAAATTGCTGCACCTGCACCAGCGTTTCCCTCCGGCACTTGGGGCAGTACAGCGGATAACGGACCAGAATGGTATCCACCCGAACCCGGCTGCGGGTTTTCCCCCCGCACAGGGGGCAGAGCAGCCAGCGCTCCTCTCTCACCCGATCCCCTCCTTCAGAATGGAACCGGCAATCTGCCGGCAGCCGTATTCCAGAAAATCCTCCTGCGAAAGGGCAAACTGCCGGGTGAGGAACGCCCCCTTTGTCTGCACCAGCGTGAACAGTGCGGTCAGGCTGCCCCATAGTATCATCACGGTCATCTCCGGGTGGACATCCGGCCGAACCGCCCCCTCGTCCTTCCCTTTTTGAAGGAACCCGGCTATCAGCCGGTTGATTTCCGTCCCCAAATCCAAAATCCGCCCGACCACCGGAAGAGGCTCTCCTGTTTCCAGCTCCCCGGCCTTTGCGCGGTTGACCTGTTCCAGGGAGTGGGGGCAGTTCTGCTGATAGTGCCACAGGGCCGTGCACACCGCCCGGTACCGGGCCATAAAATTCCCCTGCTGCTCCACGGCGCTCTCCAATTCCTGTTTCAGCAGGAGCAGCCCCTTTTCCACGATATGACAGAGAATGTCCTCTTTGCTCTGGTAATACGCATACAGCGTGCGGCGGCTGTACCCCGAAGCGCGGGAGATATCCTCAATCCGGGTGTGCTCGTATCCCTTTTCCGTAAAAAGCGCCTCGGCCGCCTTCAGAATCTGCTGCCTGTGCAACTCTGCGACAGCCGGTTTTTGATTGATCCGGCTCATATATACTCCTATATTATTTAATATACTGATAGTATACTAAATAGAAGCTCCCCTGTCAAGCCCTTTTGGAGGGCGAAAACGATGAGAGGATGTCCGGCTTTTCACGGAAGAAGGCATCCCGGCGCGCCATGCCGAAATTGCCGTCACCATCTCGTTCCATAAAAAAGAGCGCTTTCTTTTACAGAAAGCGCTCTTTTTTATTCCAGCCGTTATGCGGCATTTTCCTTATTTTTCAGCCGGTGGATGTCCATGCTCTGCAACCGCATAATCAGCGGATCCCACAGGATTTTATTGAACAGCTGAATAATCGGTCCCATACAGAAGGCCGTGAAAATAGTGCCCACCCCCACGGTGGCCCCCAGCAGAAATCCGACGAGGACGCAGATGCAGTCCGTGCCGATCCGCCAGAAACGGAACTGGATGGGCGTGTTCAGCTTGCTCAGCGAGATGGCCACCGCATCATAGGTGGAGACTCCAAGATCGCTGGTCATGTACATGGAACAGGCCAGACACAGGATAATCAGTCCGATCACGATATAGCCCACACGCTGCGCCATGGTAGGATCAGGCGTAAGAGCTACCCACAGCCCGCGGCTGAAATCGGCCATAAATCCAATGCCCATCAGGTTGATTACCGTGGCAATGCCGATATAACGGCGGCCATAAATGCACATGGCGGCCAGCAGCACCAGGTTCAGATACGGATACAGTGTTCCGTATGATACTCCAAACACATTGGCAATGCCCGTCGCGAACACCGTAAACGGGTCGGTTCCGAAATCGGCAATCTGCAAAAAGCCCACCGAAAATCCGCTGAGCAGCACACCCCCCACGGTCATCAGCAGCCGGCACCCATACTCATAGGAAATGTATTTGCGCTGCATGGCCGCAAAATCCATCTTTTTCATGCGAACTGTATTCCTTCCTTTATCCCGCACAGCGGGTTTGCTCTCAAACCGCTCTTTATCATAGCAGAAACGGCCCCCGCCCGCAAGGGCGAAGACCGCTTTTTTTCGGAGATTCCTGCAATTTTTCGCGGATTATCAGCGCGAATTTTCCTGCAGCAGGCGGTTTTTCACCTCCCACAGATTCTGGGACAGATCCACATAATAGTGGTGCGGATTCTCAAACCGCGTCACCTCATCCCACAGGGTTGCCACCTGCTCGCGGCAGCGCTGCTGCAGCTCCTGCACCGTGCGGTAGGTGGATACATCCTTTCCATGGTCAAACAACCGCTCGCGCAGTTTGACCGCCCGGAAATTTTCCACCGTCTTCCGCTTCCAGATATGCTCGGGATCGAAGATCGTGTAGGGCTGGGTATCGTCAATCACTTCATTGTGCATGGTGATCACGTCGGCAATCGCCTTGCCGGTATCCCGGTCGTACAGGCGCCAGATCTCCTTGAAGCACGGGGTGGTAATTTTCGCCACATTCTCGCTGATTTTGATCTTGGGGATGATATTGCCGTGCTTATCCTCGACTCCGGCCAACTTATACACGCCGCCGAACACCGGATTGGAGGAGGAAGTAATCAGCCGCTCGCCCACGCCGAAGGAATCCACCGGGGCGCCCTGCATCAGCATATCCCGGATGATATATTCATCCAGGCTGTTGCTGGCACAGATTTTGCAGTCGGGGAACCCGGCCTCGTCCAGCATTTTGCGCGCTTTTCTCGCCAGATAGGCGATATCGCCCGAATCAATGCGGATGCCCGCCGGACGGTACCCGTTGGGAACCAGCACCTCATTAAATACACGGATGGCATTGGGAACACCGGATTTCAGCACATTATAGGTATCCACCAGCAGCGTACAGGCGTTGGGATATTCCTCGGCGTAAGCCTTGAACGCTTCGTACTCGCTGGGGAAAAGCTGCACCCAGCTGTGGGCCATGGTTCCCAGCGCCGGCACGCCGAACTCGCGGTCCGTAATGGTGCAGGCCGTCCCCACGCAGCCGCCGATATAGGCGGCCCGGGCCCCGTAAATGGCGCCGCCATCCCCCTGGGCACGGCGGGAACCGAACTCCATCACCCCGCGGCCGGCCGCCGCCCGCACAATGCGGTTGGCTTTGGTACACACCAGCGTCTGGTGGTTGATGGTCAGCAGGATCATGGTCTCAATAAACTGGGCCTGAATGGCCGGGCCGCGCACGGTCACAATGGGCTCTCCCGGGAAAATGGGGGTTCCCTCCGGTACGGCCCACACATCGCAGGCAAACTTGAAATGGCGCAGATAATCGAGAAACTCGGGTTTAAACAGGTTTTTCCCCGCCAGATACTCGATATCCTCCTCGGTAAAATGCAGGTTGTTCAGATAATCCACCACCTGCTGTACTCCGGCCATAATCGCAAAGCCGCCATCGTCCGGCACCGTGCGGAAGAACATATCGAAATACACAATGGTATCCCCATAGCCATGGGAAAAATAGCCGTTTGCCATGGTGATCTCATAAAAATCGGTCAGCATGGTCAAATTCACGCTGGCGTTTCCTTTTTTAGCAGCTTCCATTTTTATCCTTCCCTTCTTCGGAATTTCCGGCGAAAACCGCCGGCAAAAAAGAGCGTTCCTTTATGCTTTGCCCCACTCCAGGATTTCCACCCCGCTTTGGGCCATATTCTGCAGAGCCATCGCCCCACACAGCGCGGCCGGGTGGCCGGGCGCCTCAAACGTCGCGACGAGATCCCGCAGCACGATGACCCAGCTGTTCCGGTTCTGCCGGTTCATCCAGGTTTTCAGCGTTAAAGCCGCCTGCTGCACACAGATATCCGTACAGCACCCGACCAGCACAAACGTGTCCACCGAATCGTGTTCCTGAAGCCAGGTGAGATACTCCGGCTCTAGGCACGCGTTGGTCGAATTCTTCGGGAGTACGGTCCCCCACTGGACCGCTAAAAGCTCCGGACAAACCTCTTCTTCCCCGGTACCTTTCACGCAATGGGGCGGATACGAGAGAAATTCCGGGGAATCGGGCGAATGCGTATCGGTAAACAGCAGGGCCTGAATCCCTCTTTCCCGAAACTCCGCCAAGAGCTCTGCCACCCCCGGCAGCAAAGCCCGGGACAGCGGGCTGTACAGCGCACCTTTCTCGGCAAAGCCGCGGTTTAAATCAATCACCAGCAGGGCGGTGCGCGCCGGATCCAAGGCCGGTACGGCCAGCTTTTCCACCGGGCCCGGCAAAGACAGCCGCTGCCATTCCTCCGTGAAAACCGCAGGATCAGAAATCATATTTTCTTCCCTTCTTCCCACTTCTGTCTTGACAGGTGACATTTCCTGTTTTTCTATTATACCAAAGTTTTTTGTCCAGTACAAATATTGAGCGGAATCTTTGCAAAAATATACGATACCGCCAAAAAAGATTGGGTTATGAAGGAGAAATTCATCTTTTTCGCCTTTTACCCTTGCAATTGTGGCGCACAGCGCCTATAATAAATAAAAGATATGTCTCCCTGTGTACCCAGCTATTTGGATGAGCGGCCGGAAAACCTCCCGCAGGGATATGGAACTGAAACTTGTAGAGGGATGACCATGCGATTGCGCAAGCAGGCTCTCGGGGCCCGAAATCTGATTGGATCCCGGGTTGAATTGGCACGGAAAAATCAGGGCATGAAACAGAAGGAGTTATTGGCTCAGCTTCAGGTGAACGGCGTTGACATGAATGCTTCCGGTTTATCCAAGCTGGAGGGGCAGGTTCGTTATGTAACGGATTTTGAACTGGTCGCTTTGGCCAACATTCTGAACGTATCGGTTGACTGGCTTTTGGGGAGAGAAGACTGATCCGTGCATAGAGAAGAGCACCCTGCCGTTTTATGCGGCGCGGTGCTCTGTTTTTTTGCAAAGCGCTGTTTTTGGGCGCCCATTTGGAAATACAAAAAAGGAAGCATGAAAACCATGCTTCCTTTTGTTTTTGGGGAAAGGACTTATTCTTCGCTCTGCTCGGCGGCTTCTTCCGCTGCCGCACGGATGGAGAGAGACACTCTCTTCTTGTCAAAGTCAATCTCGGTGATCTTTACTTTCACCACGTCACCGACCTTCAGAACGTCCTGCGGCTTCTCGATGCGGTGATCCGCAATCTGGGAAATATGAATCAGGCCGTCAATACCGGGGATAATGTTGGCGAAAGCACCAAAGGTGGTCATACCGACAACCGTCGCCTCGCAGATGGTTCCGACGGGATAGTCGCGCTCCAGAATGTTCCAGGGATTATCCTCGCTGCGCTTGTAACCCAGAGAAATTTTGCCCTTCTCGCGGTCCAGTGCCTTGATGTACACGGTCACCGCATCGCCGGGGTTTACCACCTCGCTGGGATGCTTGATGCGGGTCCAGGACAGCTCGGAAATATGGATCATACCGTCAATGCCGCCCAGATCGACGAAAGCGCCGTAAGCGGTCAGGGACTTCACCACACCGGTGTACTCCTTGTTGACCTCGGCGGTCTCCCAGAACTTCTCAGCCTGGGCTTTCTTTTCGTCGCGCAGAACGGAACGGATGGAACCCACCGCACGGCGGCGGCCGCGGTTCACTTCGATAATACGGAACTTAACCTCTTTCTTCAGCAGGTCATCCAGGCTGTCCCCACGGGAAGCCGTCGCCTGAGAGGCGGGGATGAATACGCGGATGCCATTGGTCACGGCAATCACGCCGCCCTTGATCACTTCGGTGACAACGCCGGTCAGCACTTCGCCGCTCTCTTCCGCCGCTGCAATGGTCTCCCATCCCTTGATGGAATCCAGACGCTTCTTGGAGAGCATGATGGTGCCCTCCTGATCATTGGTGCGCATAATCAGCAGATCCATTTCGTCGCCGATTTTCACCAGATCCTCGGGCTTGGCATTGGGGTCTGCCGACAGCTCGTTGGCGGGAATGAATCCAGCCTGCTTACGGCCGACATCAACGTACACCTCGTTGGGGGCGATACCGACAACAACACCGTGAACCTTTTCATCTGTATTCAAAGTTTTGAGAGATTCTTCAAGCATCT
>JBJEQH010000129.1:0-2699 GCA_051881655.1 Candidatus Heritagella sp.
GCATTTCTTTGATGAGAACCGCGTAGCCCAGCGGGAGGCCGAGGCTCTGGCACAGGGCGATATGGATGCCTTCCTGCAGTGGGAAATCCGCTCCGGCCGCTCTTCGTTCATGCGGCTGCAGAATGTATTCGCCTGTTCCAATCCGTCCGAGCAGGGGCTGTCGGTGGCACTGGCCGTATCGGAAAAACTGCTGTCCGGCAAAAAGGCTTCGTGGCGCGTCCATGGCGGCGGCTTCGCTGGAACGGTGCAGGCGTTTGTGCCGCTGGAGGAGCTGGACCGGTATAAAACAGAGATGGAAAAGGTCTTTGGTGAAGGAACCTGCCACGTTCTCTCGGTGCGCAGTGCCGGTGGCACCCGTGTGGATTTCTGACCAAAAAAACAGGAAATTTTTTCATACATCTGTCAAGATTTGTTCTTTTTTCTTCTGGCAAAAGTGCTATACTTAAAGCAGAATGAACGGGAAGCATGAGGGAAGAAAAGTGGATGATATCATGATTTCTGTTGTCCTGCCCCTTCTGGATCAGGGAGACCGGGTATGGCCGATGGCAGAAAAACTGAAAAAAGAACTGATGGGTATTTCATCGGAAGTGATCTTTGTGGATCGCGGTTCGGCCGATGATACGGTGTTCCGTGCCCTGACCGGGCTGAACCGGGAGGGAATGCACGGCTGTGTGCTGCAGAGCGGGCGGGAAAGTACGGCGGCCGCTGCCTGTCAGGCGGGTTTGTCCCGCGCGGAAGGGGAGTTTGTCTTTTTCGTTTCGGATACGGACCGGCTTCCCGATGGTTATCTGGCCGCCTGCATGGAAAAGGCGCGGATGAATGATGCCCAGATTCTGTTCGGTTATTTTTATGACCGGGAAGCCCAGACGGTTGAGCGCCGTTCCATGAGCCGGGCAGTGGTGAACCGCTCGGGTACCGAATATCTGCCGGCCGTTTTTTCCGGGGCGTTTCCCCTGCAGATGGTGCAGGCCCTGTTTCGGGTTCCGTTTTTGCGGGAAAAGCAGGTGTATTTTCATGAGGAATGCGGCTGCGGATTTGACGAGGAATTTCTGTATACGGCGTTGATGCGTGCTTCTTCGGTGGTGCCGGTCCCCTGGAAGCTGGAAATTCTGAAGCCCTACGGTTTGGAGCAGGCGGATTCGCAGGCATGCCGCCAGCGGGTCGAGGCGCTTTTGCGGGTGCGGGATCTGGCCGCCTGTACCGCTTCGGTCAATCTTCATACCCAGCAGATTCTGCAGCGGCAGGTTTTGCCGGCCGCCGTGGTGGAGTATATTGACCGTATGCAGGCAGAGGGCCACAAGCCCTTTGAGATTTATCGGGATCTGCACCACAGGGGCTACCGGAAATATTTGCATCTCAGCCGTGATACGGCGCCGGATTTGCGCCGCCGTATGCAGGGGCTGCACACTTCTTTCCTGTTCTCTGGAAAGAAGGAGAAGAAGCCGAAAGAAAAAACCTGATTTTTTCCAAAACCCCTTGACGGGGGAAGAATTTATCTGTATAATATATAACCGTCGGCAGAATTCTGCTGACGGAATATGCTATTGTGGCTCAGTTGGTAGAGCAGCTGATTCGTAATCAGCAGGTCGCCGGTTCGAGTCCGGCCAATAGCTCCAAAAATCCCGATTGCGTAAGCGATCGGGATTTTTTATTTTTTACCTCTTCACTCGTCCGCGCATTCGGGATTTTTGTCTTTTGCTTCTTCACGCTTGTCTGAATCGGTTTTGCAAGTATTGCTTGACAAAGGAAAGGAATAAATGCTTTCCTTTTTCCTATGTGATATGGTATTCTTTTAGCGGTAAGGAGCGGGATATTATGAAACTTTATGAAAACATACAGGCTCACCGCAAGAGACTCAATATGTCACAAGAAGAACTTGGCAAAATGTTGTTTGTCAGCCGGCAAACCATAAGTATGTGGGAAAACGGACAAACCACACCGACGATTGATAATCTTGTCCGGTTAGCTAAGATTTTTTCAGTTTCCGTTGATGAATTGCTAAAAGGTGAAATTGACTCGCAAAGAAACAAAGCAAATGAAAGCTATGAGTTCAATTTTTGCGGGGAAGAATTAAAAGAAATACAGAGATACCAAAATACCCATGTATACAAAAGACCCATCGTCTTTACAATTGTGACGGTTTTGCTCGTATTATTTCTGATTGTGGGCAAAGCACCGGATTTGTTATTGGGATTTGCTGTGGGAGTGTTGTTTATTGGTACAGTTTCCAATAGTAAGGGAATCCTTGCATACAAAAAGGCATGGAAAAGCAGTTCGGTGAGAATTACGGAATCCACATACAAATATAAAATATTTGATGATTATCTTGAGATCGATATATTTCGGTCAGGCAATAAGACGAAAAGCTATCATGTAAAATTTCATGATATCGAGAATATACAACCACTGAAAAATCATTATTTGCTGCAAATTACCGGTCAGCTTTTTATCGTTCGAAAGAGCGATCTTAAAGAAGACTCTGTTTTTTATTCTTATCTGTATAAGAACTCCACCAAAAGCACACAGCCATCCACGCCGAATGGATGGAAAACGGCATCAATCACTCTGTTCGTTCTGTCTTTGTGCTCGATATGGTTCGCTTTGCTTTTGGTAAGTTATGCCTCAAGCAAAAATGGTCTGTTTACCGAGAATATGTGGTTATTCTATACGGTAATGCCAATCCCTGTTTCCTCGGTTGT
>JBJEQH010000130.1:0-2688 GCA_051881655.1 Candidatus Heritagella sp.
CCTCTCGGGCCATATTATATTCACTCTTGGCAGAGAGCAGATCCGCCTCTGCCTGTGCAAAGGATTTCTGGCATTCCGCCGCCCGATTGGCAGCCAGGTCCGCTTTCCCTTTCAGCGTGTGCACCTGCTTTTCCGCCTGCTCAATTTCAGACCGGCGGCCGAGCAAACCGGCACTGCGCACCAAAGAACCGCCGGTCATGGAACCGCCGGTGTTGATGACCTGTCCATCCAGGGTGACAATGCGGAACCGGTATCGAAAACGCCGGGCAATGGCGGTTGCGCTGTCCAGATCTTCCGCTACTGCCACACGGCCGAGAAGGGAACGAAGAACCTCTTTATACATGGGATCACAGTCGCACAACGCGCTGGCAATTCCGATAAAGCCGGGGCATTCCTCCAGCCCGGGTTCATGAAGCTCGTTCCCATGAATGGTAGACAGGGGCAGAAAAGTCGCACGCCCCGCGTTTTTCTGTTTCAGAAAATAAATGGCCCGTTTGGCATCCTGCTCATTTTCCGTTACGATATTCTGCAGGGCGGGCCCAAGGGCGGTTTCCAGCGCAGCTGCGTATACCTTCTGTACATGCACAAGTTGGGAAACCGTGCCGTGAATGCCGGTCAGTGTTCCGCGCTGTGCTTCCCGGAGAATCCCCTTTACGCTTTGGTTAAACCCTTCCAGGTTTTTCTCCATGTCCTCCAGCATGCGAACCCGGCGTTCCATGGCCTGCACATCCAGAGAGAGCTGGTCAGCCTGCTTTTTGGCTGCTTCGGCTTTCTCACGACGTGAAGCAATCCGCAGTTCATATCCGTCCACCGCATTTTGCAGGGCCTGGATGTGGTCGCGGGTGTCTTTTATCATCTGGCAGTGATCCCGGTACTCCTCTTCCAGTTCTTTTGCCCTTTCCCTGCGGACGCGAACCGCCTCTTTTGTCGATCCATGGCGCTCCTGAATCTCCCGAATGGCAGATTCCGCCGAGGCCTGGCGGGTGCGTTCTTCTTCACATGCCACGCGCAGATCGGAAATCGCACGGGTGAGATCCAGATTTTGCGCAGAGGATTCATCCATATTCCGGCGAATCTCCTCCAGCTCGGCATAAAGATTGGACTGCAGGGTCCGTTCCTCTTCCAGGCGCCGCGTTTTTTCCTCCACACTCTCCAGCTTTGCGGCAATCTCCTTTTCGATATCATCGCGGTGGGACATCGCCTGCCGGATATCCGCATCCATGCGGGCGATATTCTCCTCGTTATGGGCAATGTCATTCTGCCACACATGAACGGTGGCCTGCGAGCGGGTGGCCTCCTCTTCTGCCTCTGCCGCCTTTTGCCGGTGCTGCTCGGCCAAAGAGGTACACTGGTTCATCTGGCGGTAACACTCTTCCTGAGCAGCCGCCATGGATTCCACTTCTTTTTGTGCCGCTTCATAATCCATCTGAATAGCGGCGATGCGGTCCGTCTGTTCGCGGAGAATACGGCCCGATTGATTGAGCGTGGAAAGCCACACGCCGATTTCCAAAGTCCTCTTTTCGTCCGAGAGGGCCAAAAACTCCTCGGCCTTTTTGGATTGCTCCTGCAGAGGGCCAACTCGGCTTTCCAATTCCGAGGCGATATCCTCCAGACGCAAAAGGTTCTCCTCCGCCTTCTGCAAACGGCGCTCCGATTCCTCTTTCCGATAACGGAAGCGGGAAATCCCCGCGGCCTCTTCAAAAATTTCCCGGCGTTCCTGAGAATGAGCGGAAACAATACTGTCAATTTTCCCCTGTCCGATCATGGAATATCCATCACGGCCCAAGCCGGTATCCATAAACAGTTCGTTGATGTCCCGCAGGCGCACACTGGCCCCGTTAATCAGGTATTCGCTGTCGCCGGAACGATAATACCGGCGTGTGATCGAGACCATATCGCTGTCAAAAGCCAGTGCGCGGTCCTTGTTTTCAATATTCAGGACAACCTGGGCATATCCCTGCGCCCGCCGTCCGGGAGTGCCGCCAAAAATTACGTCTTCCATGCGGGAACAGCGCAGCGTCTTCACCGACTGTTCACCCAAAACCCAGCGAATGGCATCACTGATATTGCTTTTTCCGCTTCCATTCGGGCCAACGACCGCGGTAATCCCCTTTTCAAAATTCAGCACGGTTTTATCGGGAAACGTCTTAAATCCCTGTAACTCGAGTGATGTAAGAAAAATGGCGTGCCCCTCCCTTCTGTTTTTCTAAATCGAACAAATGCGAAATTCTCCGCGCGGCAGAGCCGCATCCGGAACAATACGCAAATTATAATGGAAATCTTTCCAATACGCAAGATTCTCTTTTTTTTGCCCCAGTGCGATCGAGAGATCCTGAGGCGATACAAAAACGGTGTAGGAACCGGCAGGATAAAAGGTGAAAAGCTGCTTTTCCATCCGGTTTCGATAGATGCGGCTGCGGCACAACTCCCCGAAAGCGGGATGATACGGCCCCGCCAGATGATGATCCCGGACACCGGCCTCATCATGCAGGCCGACCCGGATTACCCGGCACCCGTTTTCTTCAAAGAGGGGAATCAGCCTGGCGCACAGAGAGACCGCTTCCTCCAAGGATTGAGGGATATAGGTCCCCTGCCGGTACCAATCCGCCAGGCGGGTTCCCGGCAGCACAATGGCCGGATAAATCCGCACGGTAGCAGGTGACAAGTGTAACAGCTTGTCAGCAGTTT
>JBJEQH010000131.1:0-2688 GCA_051881655.1 Candidatus Heritagella sp.
CCACTATTTTCCGTTATTCCGGTTTGACCGGTTGGATTCGGATTTTTCGGAAGAACAGGAAAAGGAGCGGGGGACAGAAGCGTGGAACCGGCTGTCTCTCCCTGAACCGTGGTGCCCGCCGTGTACCTCGATGGAGCCTGCTGTTTTTGAACAGCGGTTTGGATTTTTCCCCAATCCTCTGCAGCAGGCCGTGCTGGACATCAGCCGGGAAATACAGTCCCCCGGGCTTTTGATCATCGAAGCCCAAATGGGTATCGGAAAGACCGAAGCGGCTTTGGCGGCGGCTGAGGTATTTGCTGCAAAGGCAGAGTGCGGCGGTCTGTTTTTCGGCCTGCCGACACAGGCAACGGCCAACGGAATCTTTCCCCGGCTGAAGCAGTGGGCGGAAAAGCAGTCGGAAAAAGCGGCTCTGGGAATCCGTTTAGCCCATGGAATGGCGGAACTCAACGAGGAATACCGGGAACTTTTCCATGGAAACTCCTGTGTGGAAGAGGACGACGCAGACCACGGGCTGGTGGTTCATGAGTGGTTTGAGGGCCGTAAACAGGCGCTTTTGGCTGACTTTGTTATTGGAACCATTGACCAGTTCCTGATGGCTTCTCTCAAACAAAAACATGGAATGCTTCGGCATCTCGGCCTGGCTGGGAAGGTGGTCGTCCTGGACGAATGCCACGCCTATGATTGCTATATGAATCAGTATCTGGACCGGACCCTGAACTGGTTGGGAGTTTATCGGGTACCGGTAATCCTCTTATCCGCCACCCTTCCGGCCCGGCGCCGGCAGGAACTGGTGGATGCCTATCTGTCTCAAAAGACGGAAGAAAAGCGTCCGGACGAAGGGGATCTTTCGTATCCCGTTCTGACATGGACGGAAGGGGAGAGCATTTACCGGCGTTCGGTGGAGATCCCGGTGCCGCCGGTTTCCGTCCGCCTGTGCCGCCTGGAGGAAACACAAACCGCCGATTACCTGCGAGAAAAGCTGGCGCAGGGCGGGTGTGCCGGTGTGATTGTGAATACGGTGAGCCGGGCACAACAGATGGCGGAACGGTTGGCCGGTCAGCTGCCGGAATGTCAGGTTTTTCTGATTCATTCCCGTTATACGGCGGCCGACCGGGCTGAACGGGAAACAGTCCTTCTGCAGCGGCTGGGGAAAAATTCTTCTTCCGAACAGCGGGATTGCTTTATTGTTGTGGGAACACAGGTGCTTGAACAGTCCCTCGATATCGACTTCGATGCAATGGTCACCGACTTGTGTCCCATGGATCTTCTTTTGCAGCGGATGGGGCGGCTGCATCGTCATAAGGACCGCGTTCGCCCGGAGAAGCTGCGTGCACCCGAGTGTGCGCTGCTGGGGGCCGCTGGAGAATTGGAAGCAGGATCCCGATCGGTGTATGGGGGCTGGCTGCTTCTGCGTACCCGTATGCTGCTGCCCGAAACGGTAACTTTGCCCGGCGATATTCCCATTTTGGTGCAAAGTGCTTACCGTTTACCGGAGGAAGACGATCTGCGGTCACAGGAATTGCGGGAAGCCTGGGAACTTCATCAGGAAACGCAGAGGAAAAAGCAGAACAAAGCGCAGACATTTTTACTGCCGCCGCCGGACGAATGCACGAGGTCAATGGGTAATCTCTTCGATACGGAACTGGACGATGGCGAACTTTATGCAAAAGCGGCGGTGCGGGATACGGATCCCAGTGTGGACGTGCTTCTCATGGAGTATGATCCCGAGGAAGAAAAGGCCCGTTTCCTTCCCTGGCAATATCAGGGACAGATGGTTTCACTCCATACCATGCCATCGGAAGAGGAATGCCGGATGATTCTGCGCCAGCAGATCCATTTGCCGCGGATTTTCTGTGTGGGAAAGAATTTGGACCGGACGATCCGCCAACTGGAGGAGCAGCGAAGAATCGCCCCCTCCTGGTGGGAATCCAGGTGGATGAGGGATCAGCTGGTTTTGTGGCTGGACCATGAGGGACGCGCCTCGCTGTGTGGAGTGACCGTGCGCTATACAAGAGAAAAAGGGCTGGAAGTTGAGAGGAAGGATGAGAATGAAAACGCAGGAATTTAATTTGCTGGAGGAACCCTGGATCTGCCTGTTGGAGAAGGATGGGTCCATTGCGGAAGTTTCCCTGCCGGAAGCGTTCGGGCGGGCGCATACGGTGGTGGACCTGGCAGGGGAAGTACCGGCACAGAATGTGGCCGTACTGCGCTGGATGCTGGCTGTTCTGATCACGGTGTTTTCCCGGGTGGATGCAGACGGAACTCCGGCTCCTTTGGAAAAACCCCGCGATGCTCTGCTCCGCTGGAAACAGTTATGGGAGAGAAAGCAGTTCCCGGCCCCGGTAATCCGCAATTATCTGGAGAGATGGCGGCACCGTTTCTGGCTGTTTGACGAGGACTATCCATTTTTGCAGGTGCCGGGTGCGAAAGTGGGAACCCAGTACGAGGCTTCGAAACTAAACGGGGAATTACTGGAGAGCAATCACAAATTGCGGCATTTTCAGATGCGGAGTGGAGATCCAAAAAACCAATTAACTTATGCAGAAGCCGCGCGTTGGATCCTGTTCTTAAATGGGTACGATGATTCCGGACTAAAGGCCAAAAACAAAAGTAGCAGTAAAGAAAAGGGAACAGATAAATCTCCGGGTATCGGATACCTCGGAAAACTGGGAGTTATTGTGGCAAAGG
>JBJEQH010000132.1:0-12118 GCA_051881655.1 Candidatus Heritagella sp.
GTTTCCATGTGTTTTTGCTCCTCCCGCTTTTTCTCGTCTTCTATTCTTGTACAAACGGGGGATTTTATTCTATAATAGAAAGCAAGAGTTTACCCGACCAATCGGAAAGGAGTTTTTCCATGCTGAATACTTTTTGGAAACAATTTAAAAGCGGAACCGACGTGCGCGGGGTGGCCAGCGAGGGCGTGGCCAACGAGCCCGTCAATCTGACCGATGCGGTCATCCGGCAGATCACCGGGGCCTTTGTCCTGTGGCTGCAGAAGCGGACCGGCCTTTCTCCTGAGGAGATGACCCTGTCGGTGGGGCACGATTCCCGCATTTCCGCCGGGCGGATTTCCGGTGTGGTGTGCGATACCCTGTGCCGCGCCGGGGTGCAGGTGCTCAACTGCCACCTGGCTTCGACCCCCAGTATGTTCATGACCACGGTGGACCTCCACTGCCCCGGTGCCATCCAGATTACAGCCAGCCATCACCCCTTTAACCGCAACGGGCTGAAGTTCTTCACCCGGGACGGCGGGCTGGAGGGCGGCGAGCTCAGCGAGATTCTGCAGCTGGCAGAGGAGGGCGCCATGCCGCCGGATGCCGCGGCCCCGGGGAAAATTACCGACACCGATTATATGACCGATTACGCCGCCGCGCTGCGCCGGACCATCCAGCAGGGCGTGAATGCGCCCGATTACGAGCATCCGCTCGCGGGATTCCACATTGTGGTGGATGCCGGCAACGGCGCCGGTGGATTCTATGCCCGCCAGGTGCTGGCACCTTTGGGCGCCGATATCACCGGCAGCCAGTTTTTAGAGCCCGACGGTATGTTCCCGAACCACATCCCCAATCCCGAAAACCCGAAGGCCATGGAGAGCATCTGCACCGCCGTGAAAACGGCCGGGGCCGACCTTGGCGTGATTTTTGACACCGATGTGGACCGCGGCGGCGCCGTGGATGAAAAGGGGGAGGAGATCAACCGCAACCGCCTGGTGGCCATCGCCTCGTATATCGCCCTGCAGGGGAACCCGGGGGGCACCATCGTCACCGATTCCATCACCTCTGATGGGCTGAAGGAGTATATCGAAAACACGCTGGGCGGCCGTCACCACCGCTTCAAGCGCGGGTACAAGAATGTCATCGACGAGGCCATCCGCCTGAACCGGGAGGGGATTAACTGCCCCCTGGCCATCGAGACCAGCGGCCATGCCGCCCTGCGGGAGAACTATTTCCTGGATGACGGCGCCTATCTGTGCACCCGGATTATCATCCTGGCCGCCTGCCTGCGCCGGGAGGGGAAGACGCTGGGCGACCTGCTGCGCCCGCTGCGGGAAGCGGCGGAGGAAAAGGAGATCCGCCTGCCGATTCTGGAGGAGGACTTCCGCGCCTGCGGTGAGAGGGTGATCGACGGGCTGCTTGCCTATGCCAAAGCGCACCAGTGGCAGATTGCCCCCGATAACCACGAGGGGCTGCGGGTTTCCTTCGGTCCGCAGGACGGCGACGGATGGTTCCTGCTGCGCCTGTCCGTACACGACCCGATTCTGCCGCTGAATATCGAGAGCAACCAGCCGGGCGGCGCTAAAGTGATTGCCGGGCACCTGTACGGCTATCTCACCTCCTGTGAGGGGATCGGGCTCTCCCCCCTGGAGGAGTATCTGCATTCGTAATCCCCCAAAAACAGCAACGGCCGGCTTCCCCGCCGCAGCCGGCCGTTTTGTGCGGGGAATTTTGAAAAAAGGAGAGTTTTGCAATGACGCATCTGCTGATTGTCATCATCTATCTGTCGTTTATCAGCCTGGGGCTGCCGGACGGGATGCTGGGCGCCGCCTGGCCCAGTATGTACCCGCAGTGGAACGTGCCGGTCTCTTATGCCGGCATCGTCAGCATGATTATCGCGGCCGGCACCATTGTTTCCAGTCTGATGAGCGAACGCCTGACCCGGAAACTGGGCGCCGGCGGCGTGACCGCCCTGAGCGTGGCCGTAACCGCCCTGTCCCTGTTCGGGTTTTCCATCAGCACCTCTTTTTTCATGCTGTGCCTGTGGGGGATCCCCTATGGGCTGGGGGCCGGCAGCGTGGATGCCGCGCTGAATAATTTTGTCGCCCTGCATTACAGCAGCCGCCATATGAGCTGGCTGCACTGCTTCTGGGGCGTGGGCTGCTCCATCGGCCCGTACATTCTGGGGGCCTGCCTGACCGGGGGATTGGGCTGGAACAGCGGCTATCACATGGTGGGCCTGTTGCAGGTTGTGCTGACGGCCATCCTGTTTTTCTCGCTGCCCCTGTGGAAAAAGAAGGACAGGGAAAACCGGGAAGAACAGGGAAGCGGGGAGGAAAAAGCGGCGCCCTTCGGCCTGAAACGGGCGCTGAAGCTGCCCGGCGTCCGGGAAGTGCTGCTGTCCTTCTTCTGCTACTGCGCCATCGAGCAGACCACGGGGCTGTGGGCCGCCAGTTATGCCGTGCTGGCCAGGGATATCTCCGCCGAAGAGGCGGCGAACTGGGCTTCGCTGTTTTATCTGGGAATTACGGCCGGCCGTTTTCTCAGCGGATTTCTCACCCTGCGCTTCTCCGACCGGCAGATGATCCGGCTGGGGCAGGGGGTGTGCCTGCTGGGAGTCCTGTTCCTTTCCATCGGAAATTGGGCCGTGCAGGGGGCGTTCCTCCTGTTGGGGTTGGGCTGTGCCCCGATTTACCCCAGCCTGATTCACTCCACGCCCCGGAATTTCGGAAAACAGGCATCCCAGGCGGTGATTGGGCTGCAGATGGCCTGCGCCTATGTGGGCAGCTGCCTGATGCCGCCGGTGTTCGGACTGCTGGCGGATTTTGTCAGTATTCACCTGCTCCCGGTCTTTTTGCTGGTGCTGATGGTCCTGATGGTCTGGATGGCCGAGCAGATGAACCGCCGGGTTGCCGGCGCCGCGCCGCAGGCGGAATAACGGGGGTTTTCCCTTTCGGGCCCCGGCATTCCCCAAAAACCACCGAAAACAGAAAGACCGCCATCCCTCTGCCGGAAAGTGACCGGTGCGGGACGGCGGTTTTCATTTGTTGGGAAAATTCTTTTGGAGAAATTTATTCCTCGGTCAGCTCAAAAATGCGGGCGGATACCTCGCACGGCAGAGAGACGGACAGAATGCCCGAGGCGGGATTCCAGGCAAAGCGGGTATCCGGGTCGTTCATCGGATACGCACAGGTGACCGTGACCGCTTCTTTGCCCTGCAGATGGGAGATGGGCAGCTCCACCGTATCGGTGGGGGCGTGCCGCCGCCATACGGCCACATAGGATTTCTTCCCGGCCTTCAGTCCCAGACTGATCCAGGTATCGGAGAAATGGGAAACACCCAGCGGCCAGAAGGGCAGGCTGTTTTTGATATCGCCGCGGATGGTCTTGTAGTAATCCAGCGCCTCTTTCACGCGGTCAAACTGATCCTGCGGGATTTTGGCCAGGTGGCCGCTCTGATGTACGCGCATCAGAATGGCGTTGCACATGTTGAACACGGCATCCTCGCGGCTGGCGCCGTCCAGGGGATAGCTCCAGATCGCCGACTGCTCCGGCGTCAGGGCCGAGGGGGCGTTGGCCGCAATGGTGGCGTAGCGCAGATAGTCCTCCTGGTCGCTGGTGGACTGGATGCTGTACCGGCTGAGCATGGCATAGTCCATGCGCAGGCCGCCGGAGGAGCAGTTCTCGATGATCAGATCGGGGTACCGGGCAAAAATGGAATCCAGCCAGGCGAGATAGGCGCGCTGGTGCCCCATCATGCCGTCGCCCACGCTGTCGGCGTACAGCTCGGTGCCGATGCCGGGCTCGATGTTGTAATCCATCTTAATGTAGCCCACGTGGTAATCCTGCACCAGCCGGTCGATGACCTCGTTGGCATGGCGGATGACCTGGGGATTGCGGAAGTCCAGCTGCCAGCGGCTGCGGTCGCACACGCGCTTGCCGTGGCGGACAAAGAACCAGTCGTCCGGGCAGTCGGGGCCCAGCGGGCAGTTGATGCCCATCACTTCCAGTTCCAGCCACACGCCGGGGATCATCCCCTTGGCGCGCACGGCGTCCATCACTTCCTTCAGGCCGTTGGGGAAGCGCTCCAGGCTCTCTTTCCACTCACCCACGTTGTCCCACCAGTTGCCCTTGGAGTACCAGCCGGCGTCCACCACATAGTATTCGCAGCCCGCTTTGTGAGCGGCCTCGATCAGGGGCATTTCCTTTTCGGTGGTGGGGTCACCCCACAGGCAGTTCATATAATCGTTGAAGATGATGGCCAGCGTCTCATTATCCCTGTTTTTGCGGCGGATGGCCCGGCGGTACAGGGTCAGCTGGTCCATGGAATCGTCAAAACCCTTCTTCGATACGCCCACACTGACCGGCGCGCTGACAAACGTCTCTCCGGGCTGCAGGTTCTTCCACCACTGGTTGTATTTTTCGGTGGGGCCGCACAGCTGCAGATAGCAGTTGCCCACGGTATCGCCGATCTCCCAATGCCACGAGCCGTTGTGCTCGATCTGCCAGAACAGGGAAGAGCCGGTCTCTTTATTCAGCAGGTACGCCATGGGCAGAAATTCCTTGGCCGACCAGTTGCCGGTGTTGGAAAAGCGGATAATCTTGGAGGAATGCTGGCGGTACGCGGCGCTGTTGCGGGCCATGCCCAGCTGGGGGAAGGAGTATTTCTGCCACTGTACCTCGCGCATCCAGCTGTTGTGGGGAACCCACAGCTCCATCTTGTCATCCTGGTCCCGCAGGCCCTCTTTTTCGATGCCGTTTAACTCAAAGGAGCTGAGATATTCCAGCCCCAGCGGCGCCGTGCCCCGGTTTTCCGCCTCGGTCCAGCAGCGTACCACCGAGATGCCGTCGAAGAACTGGTAGTGGCAGGTGACCTGCAGGCCGGTTTTGTCATCGAACAGCACAAACGTCAATTTGCGGCCCTTTTCATTGCGCTCGTCCGAATGGCGCTGGTATTTCAGCCGGGCGCCGGGCTGGGTCAGGGTCATCTGGGCGCCCTGGTGCTCGCCGGGGGTATCCTCGCCGGTGACCATTACCTCTACCGGGCGGAAATAATCCTTGCCGGCCGCGGAGTGCAGGGTCGATGCGTCATAGGGCAGGGCGGAAAAATGCAGGAGCTTCAGCTCCCGGGCGTCGTTGATCTCAAACACCACATGGATGCCGTTTTCAAACAGGGAAATCGACTGCATAGCAAACTTCCTTTCGTATAGGGGGGAGGGGCGGAAAAGTTGTACCGACCACTTCCTTTTTTGTTATCATAGCATACCAAAGGGGGAAAAGCAATGCGATTTTCCCGGCGGAAAAAAGCGGCTCCCATTTGCCTGTAAAATCCATCCCAGGGGGGAAGAAAACAGACGGCTCCCGGCTTTATACCCATCCGAAAAACGGGGGAAAAGCAAAATTCCGCCGCAGCGTGAAAAAACAGATTGACAAAGTTCGATCGGATGGGTATACTGTCAGATAGATAAAGATCAATGGGAGGGAATTTGCGTGGATCTGGAGGAAAAGAGAATTGCGGCGATTTTTAAAGCACTCTGCGATGAAAACCGGATCCGCATTGTAAAGCAGCTGCGAACCGGCGAAAAATGTGCCTGCAGGCTGCTGGAGGAAATCCATGTGACGCAGCCCACCCTTTCCCACCATATGAAAATTCTCTGTGACTCCGGTATGGTGGTGGGGCGGAAAGAGGGCAAGTGGACCCACTACTCCCTTTCTCCGGAAGGGACAAAGGCGGCCCTTGCCTGCCTGAAAATGCTGACCACGGTGGAAGAAGGGCCGGACGAAAAGCCGTGCTGTGAAAGGGAATAATCGCTCCTTTCCTGTGCGGCTTCTTTTACACCCGTTGTATAGACACATTTCAATGTAACGATTTGAAAAGGAGACCTCTATGGAAGCAATGAAAACAGCCTGGGATTTTTTCCAGAATGAAATCCTCGGGATGCAGTGGCTCAGCCGGCTGCTCCACACCGTTCTGAACGCCTGCGGAGTGGATACGGCGGACCGGATCGGCGGCAGCGTTCATTTTTTTCTCTATGATACCGTAAAGATCATGGTCCTTCTGGGCGTGCTGATTCTGCTCATCTCGTATATCCAGAGTTACTTTCCGCCGGAGCGGACCCGAAAAATCCTCGGCCGGTTCCACGGGATCGGGGCCAATGCCCTGGCGGCGCTGCTGGGCACGGTCACGCCCTTCTGTTCCTGCTCCTCCATTCCGCTGTTCATCGGGTTTACCAGCGCGGGCCTGCCCCTTGGCGTGACCTTCTCTTTTCTGATCTCCTCGCCCATGGTGGACCTCGGCAGTCTCGTTCTGCTGATGAGTATTTTCGGGTGGAAAGTGGCCGTTCTGTATGTGGGGCTGGGCCTTGTGATTGCGGTGGCGGGCGGCACGCTGATTGAAAAGCTGCATTTGGAAAATCAGGTGGAGGACTACATCCGCCGCGCGCCCTCTCCGGATGTCCCGCAGGAGGAAATGCACCGCAGAGACCGGCTCCGATTTGCATGGGGGCAGGTGGTTTCCACCGCCAAAAAGGTTTTTCCGTATGTGCTGATCGGTGTGGGAATCGGCGCCGTGATCCATAACTGGATTCCGGAAGCCTTCATTGTCGGGGTGCTGGGCGACCGCAACCCGTTCGGGGTGGTGCTGGCGGCGATCGCGGGCATTCCCATGTACGCCGATATCTTCGGAACCATTCCCATTGCGCAGGCGCTGCTCGCAAAAGGGGCCCTGCTCGGGGTGGTGCTGGCCTTTATGATGGGAGTGACCACCCTCTCTCTGCCCTCCATGATTATGCTGCGAAAGGCGATCAAGCCAAAACTGCTGGGCATTTTTGTGGCCATCTGCACCGTGGGCATCATTCTGGTGGGGTATGTGTTTAATGCCGTTCAGCCATTGATGATATAAATTTATAGAAGGAGGAAAAACAATGGCACTGTTTCATTTTGGCAAGAAGAAAGAAGAAGAGAGCCCCTGCTGCTGCGGCAGCCCGGCTGCGGGGGAAGAGAAAACGGAGACCTGCTGCTGCGGCACAGCCACGGCGGTCATTTGCTGTATCAAGGTGCTGGGCGCGGGGTGCAAATCCTGCCACCAGCAGTATGAAAACGCAAAAGAAGCGGTGAAGGCCCTGGGCCTTTCGGTGGAAGTGGAGTATATCACCGATATGCAGAAGGTGATGGCGTACGGGGTGATGAGCATGCCGGCCCTTGTCATCAACGAAAAGGTGGCATCCATGGGCAGGGTGCTGAAAGCCGCCGAGGTGGAGGAACTGCTGCGGAAATGGGTTTCGTAAAAGGATACCCGCCCGTTTGACAGCTGATTCCCCCGCATGGCACAAAGGGAGGACGAAAGATGGCGAAGGAGAGAATTGCTTTTATCTGTGTGCATAATTCATGCCGCAGTCAGATCGCCGAGGCACTGGGCAAATACCTGAGGGGCGGCGACTTTGAATTTGTCTCAGCCGGAACCGAAACCAAACCGCAGATCAATCCGGATGCCGTCCGGCTGATGAAACAGCTTTACGGCATTGATATGGAACGGACCCAGTACAGCAAGACCATCGATCAGATCCCTGTCCCCGACCGGGTGATCTCCATGGGCTGCGAGGTGGGCTGTCCGTATATTGGCAGGGATTTTGACGACAACTGGGGGCTTTTGGATCCAACGGGGCAGAGCGACGAGGTGTTCAGAAAAGTGATCGGGCAGATTGCGGACCATATCCGCCGGCTGTAAACAAACGTGCGGCAGGGATTTCTCCCTGCCGCACGTTTTTGGTACGCCGATTCTTTTTACAGGCCGGTCAGGAACCGGTCCACGACCAGCTGCCGGAATTCCGGGGAGAGGGAGACAAAGTACGCGGTAAAGCCCGTGACGCGCACCACCAGATCGGGGTACGCCTCGGGGTTTTCGTTGGCCTTCATCAGGGTGTCGCCGTCCAGTACATTGATGTTGATCAGTGTGCCGCCCAGGCGGAAGTGCCCCTCGATCAGCTCCATCACCCGTTCCACAGCCCCCTCCTGCAGGGTGATCAGGGGGTCAAACTCAATCTGCAGCGGCGCCGTGTTGCCGTAACCGCACTGTACCAGGGCAATGCCCGTGGACTGGGCGGTGGGGGCGCCGTCCTTTCGGAAGCCGTGGTTGGGATTGGCCCCATGGGAAACGGGCTCGCCCTTGCGGCGGCCGTTGGGCATGGCGCCCACGGCTGCCCCGTATTCAATGGCCCGCGCCCAACTGAACCAGCCGGGCAGCAGCTGCCGGCCCTGAGGCATTTCCTGGGCCCGCATGGTGGAGACAAAGCAGTCGCGGATACGCCGGGCCCACCGGTCCGAGACCGTGTTTCCGCCGCAGTATTTCGGGGAGGAGTTGAGAATCAGCCGCACCCGTTCGCCCATTTTTCCCTGAAAATCATGGGCGAGGTTTTCGTACACGGTCTCCCAGGAGAGGACCTTTTCCTCCTCCACCCGCGTCTGCAAGGCGCCGAAGGAATCGGCCACAACGGCAAGGCCGATGCCGTCCACCCCGATGGTGTACAGCTCGGCGCACTGGGTGATGTCCTGCCCGGTCTCCAGGGTATTTTTCATCATCAGGTTCATAATCAGCTCGGGGGTTACCATGGCCTGATGGTCCAGATGGAAGTTGATGCCCTTGGCGGTGACCTCCACGGCCTTTTTCAGGTGTTCCCCGAAGAGCGCGAACAGCTTTTCGGTGGATTTTTCCTCTATACCGCTCATATCGTTCAGGGCGTGCTCGAGAACCTTGGCGATATTGATTTTCACCGTATCGTTCATGGGCAGTTCCCGGCCGGGGACCGCCATCCAGTTGCACCCCACGGCAATCCGCTGCCGGGCGGTTTTTTTGTCCACGCCCGCGTTGCGCATGTACCCCTCGGAGAGGTTTTTGTCGCTGCAGAAGCGCGGCCATGCATTCTTATTCTTCAACAGGTAGAAAACCGCTTTTTTCAGGAATTCCCGGTCACAGTTTTCGTGATACCGCACGGTGATGTTGGCCGAGATATTGATCGCATCACAGGCATCCAGAATCAGATAGGACAGGGGGTTGGTCAGATCCCGGTCGTTTTCGTCCACGCCGGAGACCTGATAATAGTGGGGATCGGTCAACAGGAGATTGGCGATGAGGAACTTTGCCTTCTCGTCATCCAGAATCCCGTCCCTCTTGTCCTTCTCATAATAGGGATAAAGCAGGGTGTCCAGCTGGAAACCGGCGCCGTCGCGGGTGTAAATGCGCGAGGCGCAGTTAAAGTACACCACCCACTGGCACACCTGATGGAAGGTAACGGGCGGGTTCAGGCGGATGCTCTCGTTGACTTCCAGCATTTCCTGCAGATTCTCCCGGATCTCGGGCCGGTCCTCCTGTTCGATCAGTTCCCGGATTCTCCTGATATGGCGGTCGATAAAGCGCACAATGGCGTGCACGCATTTTTCTTCGGCGTCGTAAAAATCCTTCTTATCGGGGTTCAGCCGGCGGTACTTCCCGATTTTCCCGAGGAACCCGCCGAAACCGAGCTGCAGGCCGATGGAGTAATCACAGGCGAAATGGGCGTCCTCGTCAATGCCCGTTTGAATGTTGTACATCTCCTGCAGCGGCTTCAGGTCGTCGTAGGGGAAATGCTCTTCATCCCAGCGCTTGCTCCACTGCGCGGTCACGCCCGACAGATCTTCCGTTTTGATCTGCTTTTTGCGCCACTCCGGCATAAAGTGCAGGTCCCCCCGGTAATTGGCCAGCATATCCCGCCACCGGCCGCACAGCATTTCCAGGGGATCGACATAGGGGGGATGGGCGTCCATCACCCGGCAGAAATTCTCGCTCATACCGTCCAGCCCGTAAAAGCTGCCGTTTCTGCTGTTGAACCAGGGCTCCACGTGATACCCCTCCGGCAGGGGCACGGTGCCGAAATCGTCCAGATCCGTGTACCCGTTCTGCCTTTTCTTCTGCAGCGTGTGTTCAATTTTGGTTTTTCTCAGGGCGTCCAGTCTGTCTTTGTAGGTCAGCATATCTCTCCAGCTCCTTTGGATCTCTCGCTTTTTGGCCGAAGGAAACCGGTTCCTGGCCAAGGGCTCTCCGCTTTGTGTCGCCCAGCGGATTATAGGGCAGAAGCTCGTACCCGAGGAGATTTTGAAATCCCCGGATGAAGTCCCGGATGGAACCGATGTTTTCGGGGGTATCGGTAATCCCGGGGATCAGAGGGGTCCGCACGAGAAACGGCACGTTCAGGCGGTCGAGCTTTTGAAAGTTTTCCTTAATTCTCCGGTTGGAAACACCGGTGTACTTCCGGTGCCGGTCGTCGTCCCAGATCTTGAAATCCGCCATCACCAGATCGAGACTGCCCAGAAGATCCGGATCGAAGGGGAAAAGGGAGGTCTCGATGGCCGTGTGGATGCCCTCCTTTTTGCACAGGGCGATCACTTCCTTTACTATGGCGGGCTGGGACAGCGCCTCGCCCCCCGAAAAGGTAACACCGCCCTCCTCCCCATAGTAGGGCTTATCGAGCAGGATTTGCTCCAGAATCTCCCCGGCGGTCATCGCTTTGCCGCATATCACCCTGGCCCCGGAATAGCAGCCGCTGTCGCACATGCCGCAGCCGATGCATTTTTCCGGATAGTACAGCGTTTCCGGTTCAAAGCGGATGCACTCCGGATTATGGCACCAGACGCAGTGCAGGGGGCAGCCCTTGAAAAATACCGTGGTCCGGATGCCCGGACCGTCGTGGACCGAGCAGCGCTGAATATCGGTGATAAGTGCCGTGTTTTCCATACTCTCTCTGCTCTCCCGGGCAGGCGGCCAAAGCGCCTGTTTTTACACCTTATTTTCCAACATCATAGGTTTTTTGTATCCCGTTGTCAATCCTCAGGAGGCGGGTATTTCTGCACGATTTTTTCTTCGATTTTTTGTGGGTTATAGAGAGGACGGGAGAGAAGAACCGGGGGACGGATCCCTGCCCCCGCAAAAGAAAATTCCCTCTCCGCTTTTTCATGCGGAGAGGGAATGAAGAAGGATTTTTCCGTAAGGCCGGGTCGTTGTTTTTAAACGTCCGGTCTTCTTTTCTGCCCGGTATCAGGAGAGGGCCGGGCGGTTGGCGGTGGCCACAATGTCAATGCCGGTATCCAGAATGTTGGCGATTACCACATCCCCGATGTGCACGGGGGCCGTCAGCTCGATGGGATCCAGCAGGCGCACGGCCTCTTCCAGCAGGCCGCGGGGCAGTTCGCCCAGGGATTTCACCGAAACCCGGCGGTGCAGGCTGCCGGTCACCTTGACGGTGGAGGTCAGCACCCGGGTGGGGTTGGTCAGCTCCTTTTTGCCGTATTCGGCGCCCCGCTCGCACGAGTTGCCCGTAACGGCGTATCCGTTTTCGTCATCCACATGCAGATGGCAGCCCTTGGGGCATTTGATACAGATCAGTTCTTTCATTGTTGTTCCGTCCTTTCCCCATCAGCCCTTGTCCACGATCTGAACCGTCAGGGTGCTGCCCTTTGCCTTTTCGGCCAGCACCCGGGGCAGCGTGATATTCTCCATCTCGCCGGGGGCCACATGCTCCCGCGGGAAGCGGCACAGCACCGTTTCGCCGTCGGTCACCTGAATTTCCACATTGCGGAAGATATTGGACACGCGGAAGAAAATCCCCACGGATTTGTCCATCCGGGACAGGCGCAGCTTCTGCGGCACGGTGTAATTGACCCGGTCGCCGTTTTTCAGCTCCAGCACGCGGCCGGGCTCCGATTCCTGTCCGTTTTGGACAAAGTGCGCGGCGGCGGCGCCGGCCTTCTGACTCTCGGCGGTGACGTAATCGACCAGATCATGCACATGCACCACGTTGCCGCAGGCGAAAACCCCGGGCATCGAGGTCTCCATATTCTCGTAAACCACGGCGCCGCGGGTGCGGGGATCGAGGGTGATCCCGGCGGCGCGGGTCAGCTCGTTCTCGGGCAGCAGGCCCACCGAGAGCAGCAGCGTGTCGCAGTCAAAGACCATCTCCGTCCCCGGGATCGGGCGGCGGTTTTCATCCACGCGGCTGACCACAATCTGTTCAATGCGGTCGTGCCCCTTGATATCCGTCACCGTGTGGGACAGGTACAGCGGGATGTTGTAATCCTGCAGGCACTGCACGATGTTGCGGTTCAGTCCCCC
>JBJEQH010000133.1:0-12017 GCA_051881655.1 Candidatus Heritagella sp.
GATTTTCTGGCGACATTCATACACTTTTTGGCGAACCAGTCCCGTTTGTGTCCATGTGTCCGCGCTCTGTGACTCCAGCACCGTGCAGCCGTCCAGCTCCCGCAGCGCCTGCAGCAGCAGCCGGTTTTCCGCCTGCGCCTCCATCTCCTGGCGGCTCTGCTCTTTCGGCACCGTCTCCACCGCCCGGTACTGCTCCCACTGCAGGAAAAAGGGGGTGTCCCCCTGCAGCAGGGGGACGGCCTGCGTGCCCGACTGCCGGACAGACCACCCCGGGGGAACGGCGCGCAGCGTCAGCGGAATGGGAAAGGAGAAGAACAGAAGCCGGGCCCTCTCCGTTTTCTCCCCGGTATAGCGCAGCTCCTGCGTTTGTGCCGGCGCCTGTGCCGAGAGGGTATACCGGGTGCGGGCCTGAATAATGGCGCGGGCGTGCACCAGATGGAACGAACCGTCCCGGTTCTGCTGGACCCCGCTGACCAGCAGCTGGCCCTTTTCCACCACACTGCCGGCCGGAACCGCGGCCACCCCCTCCAGTACGGAGATGGATTCGATCACGCCGCTGCACTCCGCCACCAGGTTGCAGGGGGTCTCCTCCTGCGGGGGCTGGGGCTCGGTGCGCTCGCTCAGGCAGATCTCCGCCAGACACCCCTGGGTGTTCACGGTGATCCACCCCGCCTGCGGCAGGCGGGTCTGCATGGCCCGCGCCGCGCTGTCCAGATCCACCTGCGAAAGGCGGCAGCCGGGATAAACCCCCTCTTCCCGGGCAGCGGCCAGCACCTGACTTTCCGACAGCCCCTGGCATCCGGTCACCCGGATCTGCCAGATACCCCCGGACAGCCAGGCGACCAGCGCCCATCCGGCCAGGGCGCCCCACAGCAGCCCCTGCCGCTGGAACACCCATTTGCGGCAGAAGGGCAGCCCCTCCTTCCGGCAGAAATGGGGGCGCACCCGGCTGCGCCGGGCCAGCGGGCGCAGCCGCGCCGCATCCCGGGCGGACAGGGAAAACCACAGCCGGCCGGGACCACGGCGGATGTCCCAAACCGGAAGGCCCGCGCGGGCGATCAGGGACAGGAAACGATGCAGTTTTTCGGGCGCGGCGGCCACCGATACGGTCACCGTGCCGTCGATCCAGCGGCTCACTCTCACCGGTCTTTCCCCCTTTCCAGCGTTTGCAGCAGAATTTCCGTAATGTCCCCCTCCACCAGGGTTCCGGCCGGATTCATCCGGACAATCCGCAGGTGCTCCCCCCGGATCTCGGTGACCTGGCGGCCCATGCGCAGGCGGATGCAGGTTTCCTCGATGGCCAGAAGGCCCGTCACCCCCTCCGCTTTGATCTGGCGGTTTCCCAGTACCTGGAGGTGCGGCCCCATGGGCACGGAAAGGGCGTCGGTCACTTTTTGCGGTTTCATGCTCTCCCTCCTCCTCTTTGCGCCTGCATATACCTGTATGCATCCGTTTTTCCCGTTATCCCTGGTATGCCCCGCCGCCTTTCTCACATACAAGTAACCGAGAGTTTTTGGAAAAGAGGGACCGTGATGACACGTTTTCGCATAGGACTGGGCCTGATGATCGGGGGCATTCTGCTGATTTTCTCCGGGGCCGCCGCGCAGGGGATCGAGGGCGGGATCCAGCTGTGCCTGACGGTGCTGATCCCCTCGCTGTTCCCCTTTCTGACCCTGAGCGCCTGGCTGTCCCAGCAGCCCATCCGCCCGGAGCCGGAGAAAAAGCGCCGGGGCCTTTTCGGCCGGGTTTTCCATCTTCCCAGCCTGTGCCTGCCCCTTTTTCTGCTCAGCCTGATGGGCGGGTACCCGTCCGGGGCCCGGGGCCTGTCCCTGCTGCAGAAGCGGGGCACGCTCAGCGATTCCCAGTGCGCCCTGATGCTGTGCGGCTGCGTCAATGCCGGGCCGCCCTTTGTGGTCACCTTCGTGGGGCTGTCCCTGCTGCACAGCAGCACCGCCGGGTGGATCCTGCTGAGCAGCGGCTGTCTGTCCTCGTGCCTTGTCTTTTTTCTGGCCGCCCGCTTTTTTGTTCCCACCCCGCCGCCTTCGCCGCCCCCGCTGCCCAAAGAGGAGGCAAAACCGGGCGGCCTGTTCGCGGCCGTCCAGCAGGGGAGCCGGTCGGTGCTGCAGCTGTGCGCGCTGGTGGTGCTCTTCTCCGGGCTGCTCTCCGTCTGCCGCGCCGGCGGGGTGTGGGAATGGGTGGACCGCCTGCCCTTCTCCGTGCCGGGGTGCCGCAATTCCCAGGTGCTGTCGCTGCTGCTGGAGATCACCACCGGCTGCCGCAGCGCCGCCGAGGGGGGCTGCCCCCTTCCGGTGCTCGCCTTCTTCCTCTCCTTCGGGGGGGTGTGCGTGCATTTGCAGGTGTTCTCCTTCTTCCCGGTTTTCCCCATGCGGTATTCGGTGTATTTCCTCCTGCGGGCAGCGGGGGCGCTTCTCTCCGGGCTTTTCTGCCAGATCTGGCTGTGGCTGTTCCCCCTGTCCCTGCCCGTCTCCTCCCTCTCCCCCCGGGTGGCCTTTTCCTCCTCCGTCTGGCCCGGGGCGTGCCTGTTCCTGTTCCTTCTCCTCATGGCCGCCGGGGAGGTGCGCCTGCCGGGCGGGCGCATCCGGCGGGCCAAATGAAAATCCCCGCCCTTCTTTTCTTTCCCCGCGCATTGTGCTATGATAAGGGGGACGCTGACAAGGAGGCTTTCCATGTTCCATAAACGCAAACGAGAAAAACTGTTCGGCAGCCGGATTGACCCGGACTGCTCGGTCTGCTCCCATTATCAGGAGGAGACCCATTCCTGCCCCCTCGACCGGAAAAAACGGGGCGAAGCCCCGCTGCCCCCCGACGGGACCGGATGCCCGCATTTTGACTACGATCCGCTGCGGCGCACGCCCAAAGGGACCCCCCGCCTGCGGCAGTATGACCCGGAGGATTTCTCCCTGTAACTTTTCAAAAAATGGCCGGGCCCTTTCCGGCGCACCAAAAACCGGCGGCAGAGAAACAAAAGTCTCTGCCGCCGGTTTTTTAAGGGGGGCAAACCCCGCTTTTGCTCCATACCCGGGAGCGGGCGCCGCCATGGGAAAGGCCCGGAAAATCCACCGACGCAGCCAAAAAGGGGAGGCCGTCCAAACGGTCTCCCCTTTTTTTTGCGAAAAACAGAATCAAAAAATTACAGAACCTTCATGCCGCAGTTGCCGCAGAAGGGCGCGCCGGGATCCAGCGGAGCGCCGCAGGCCGGGCATACCGCCGGAGCCGCGGGGGCCGGATCGGCATCGGCCACGCCGGAGAGGATGGAATCAATGGCATCCGCCGCGCCGGACGGGGCCGCCGGGACCTCCGGAGCAAAGGGTACTTCCGGAGCGACCGGAGCCTCGGGAGCCACGGGGGTTTCGGGAACAACCGGGGCCTCCGGAACGACCGGAACCTCGGGGGCCGCAGGTGCTTCGGGAGCAGCCGGGGCCGCCGACGGAGCGGGCTGACGGGTGCCGCAGTTGCCGCAGAACATGGCGCCGGGCTCCAGCGGAGCGCCGCAGTTTACGCACACAGGGCCCGCCGGGGCCTGGGGCGCTGCCTGCATGGGAATCTCGACGGGCGCGCCGCACTTATCGCAGAAACGGCTGGCCGTGCTGACCATATTGCCGCACCGCTTGCAGGGGACCATGCCCTTGAGCTCGTATACCTTCGCCTGATCGGCCGCCGCCTGGTCGCGGATGGCCTGAATGCGCTGATGCGCATCCTGAATGGCGGCATCCTCCATGAACAGGTTGTTGTTGAACACATACGCACCGATCTCATTGCAGATAGCGCGCACTTTGTCATCGGCCGCATTGATTTCCCCGTTCAGGCGGGAGATCTCGGCCATTTTTTTCATCTTATCCGAAGCGTCCTGCGTTGTCTGCGACAGCTTCTTCGTAAAATCAGCCCATGCCATTTGTGATACACCTCGTTTTCTTTCTCGGTCAGTTCTTCGGAACCGTCAGTTTGGTAAAGCAGCCCCAGGTCAGCAGGCCGTATACGATCAGGCCGATCAGCGCGCTGCTGGAGAGATAGTGGTAATAGCTGCACAGGGCCTTGATCAGATAGACCAGCTGGAAAATGGCCTCCACACCGAAAGCCCCCATCAGGAACATATAGTTCGAGTTGGCAAAAGCCAGCAGAATGCCGATAATGAAGATGTACAGCGTCAGGCTGCTGAGGAAACCGATATCCACCGTGCACAGAACCAGCAGGTCCAGCAGCAGCGGCACCGCGAGGAAAATAATATCCAGCGGCAGCAGCACACGGAAAATCGCATTACCGTTAAAATAGGACTTCAGAGACTGACCAACATTTTCAAGTTTCATGGGAATCGCCCTCCTTATGTTCTGAGAACTTGCGTTCTGAAAGATCCGGCCTGCCATGCGGCCCGCCGGTCTTATTTATAACTATACACAAGAATCCTGCTTTTTGCAATGGAAAATCATCGAAAAAACCGGTTATTTTTTCAGCCGGGCGGGTTTTCCCACCTTTTCCCGCATCAGGCGGCGGAATTCCTCCTCGCTGCCCACGGCAAAGCCGTCCTTGCGCATAATATAGCAGCGGTCATAGGTATAGTACAGATAATAGCAGTCCCTGGTCTCGATGACCTTCCACAGGCAGAAATACGGGTGCTGGGCGGCCGACTGGATGCCGTACACGCGCATATATTCCTCGCAGAATACGTATTTGGCGCCGCGGGTGCGCAGCTTGCGGTACACATTCTTTTCCTCCCGCAGGGTCCGGCGGAAGGAGAGGTAGGGCATGAGGAACAGGTAAATCCCCAGGATTCCCATGAGCAGCCGCGCCAGGAAATCGCCGTCGAGGAACAGCGCCACCGCCAGATACACGATTCCCAGCAGCGGCAGAAGGAAGGTATAGGCCGGCTTTCTCTTCAGGAAATGAACCTTGCAGGCCTTCTCCACTTCCTCGTCGGTGCACTCGGTCTCGTTGATCACCAGAACCGGCTCCTCAATGGTCAGCCCTTCCTTTTCGGCCCGCTCCCGCATCAGGCGGCGCTCGCGGTTGAACTCGGTCAGGTCATTGGTCAGCCGGGTGCTGTGGCGCTCTTTCCGCTTTTTCGACACGGTCCAGATAATCAGGGCCGCAAGCAGCGTGCCGATCAGGAGGATCAGCGGCAGGAACACCTGCAGCACCTGCTGCCGGGCCTCGTCCACCGTGGGGGCCGCCTTGATATCGGTAAAGCGGGTGCCCAGCATCAGCTCTTTCAGCAGCTCGCCGGCTTTTTCCGTGTCGCCCTCTTCGTCCATAAAGCAGTCGATGGTGACCGACCAGCCGTTTACAACGGTGGAGTAGCTCTCCTCATAGGAGGTGCCTCCCTTTTTGTTGTCGGCATGGGCCACGGCGTGAACCATGGGCATCTGCGCATGGTCGTAGGTCAGCTCGGCCACCGTCTCGATGCCCAGGTCAGGGTCATCGGCCTCGTCCAGGATCTCCAGCACATACTGGCGGTTTTCCTCCGAGCAGTCCCGCAGATTGTACACCTGCTGGGTGGTGGTGGATTCCTTCTTCATGAAGTAAAAGCTCAGGCCCGTCTCCTCCGAGATCAGGTGCAGGTATACCCCGTTGTCCTTATATTCCTGCAACTGGCTGGACGCATCCGTAATCCCTGCCAGCAGGAAGGCGCCGTCGTTTTCGCTCATATCCGGCGTTAAAACATGGTATCCGGCCGGAACGGTTACCTCCAGATCCATTTCTTCTACCACTACGGTGGTTTCCTTCTCTGTCACCGCGGCCAGACAGCCGATGGTTCCCATCACGGCCAGCAGCACGGCGGCGCACAGGGCGGCCCCCCGGCGGATCCATTTTTTCATAGAACGACCTTCTTTTTTGTCTCGTTTTTGCACTCTGTGCAATGTGCCCTATTATATCACAAATTCCCCGCCAAAACAAGGAACAAATTGTGAATAAGTGCCATGCTTTTTCGCGGGGATTTCCGCCCGCCGGGCCCGTTTTTCGCCCCCGGCAGAAAAAAAGAAAACCCCCGCCGGGCCCGGACGTTCTCCGGGGCCCGGCAGGGGCAAACGGCAGTATGGATCGCAATGTACTCTTTCGCCGGCGATACGATTACAGCGTAATATTTTCGCAGGCGATACTGTTACAACGTAATAGTATCGCCTGAAATCGTATTACCGGCGAGAATTGGAATATGGATTACAGCGTAATGTTTTCGCAGGCGATAATATTACAGCGTAATGTTTTCGCAGGCGATAATATTACAGCGTAATATTTTCGCCGGAAATCGTATTACCGGCGAAAATTGGAATATGGATTACAGTGTAATGTTTTCGCCGGAAATCGTATTACCGGCGAAAATTGGAATATGGATTACAGTGTAATGTTTTCGCCGGTAATACTGGCCATGGCGCCGAACTCGGCCATTTTGCTCTCGGGATGGACAATCAGCCACTTGTTCACGGCGGCCAGCAGGCGGTTCTCCCCGTCGCGGGGGATCTGGGTGGTCAGCTTGCCGTTGGTGCCGCGGGGCAGAACCACCACGCAGCGGAAGGGCTCGCTGGCGTTGCAGGGGGCAAAGTGCAGGGTGGTGGCATAGACCTCGATGCAGGTGCCGGCCGGTACGAGGAACGCCTCGACCTTGCTGCTGTCATAGGCAAAGGTCTCGGGGTCGATGTCCTGCTCCTTGCCCAGCAGCAGGATCAGATCATTGACCGCCACATTTACCTCAGAATCGCGGTGATACTCCAGGCCGTTGAGCTTGTGGTTGCTGCCGTTGCAGTAGCCGATCTGGATGGGCATGCCGCCGTACACCTGATCGCGGAAAGCGGCAAAGCTGTCCACCTTCTCGATCTCCGGGTCGCTGGCCACATAGATGGTGTGGTCCGCCGGGCACTCGGTGTTCATCATGGCCTCGCACAGGCTGGTGCAGTCCACCGTGGTGATTACTTTTCCGTAGGGGCGGAACGCTTCGTCATGGACATTCTGAATTTTCATGGTCAAAAGACTCCTTTCCATATAGAACCGGCCGCTTACAGGGCAGCCAGCTGCTTGTAATTCTCTTTCAGGGCCGGGTACAGACCGCGGTACACCTGATAGTATTTCTCATAGACCGGCACGTTCTCCGCGATGGGCGGCTGCGGGTCGTTATAGCGGATGACCTCGCGGCAGGCCTGCTGCACGCTGTCGTAAATGCCCACGCCCACGCCGGCCAGAATGGCCACGCCCAGGGCGGGCCCTTCCTTGCTGACCACGGTCTTCACGTCACAGGCAAAGGTATCGGCCAGCATCTGGCGCCACAGGGGGCTGCTTCCGCCGCCGCCGCAGGCCAGCATCTCCTGAATCTCGACGCCCATGCCGCGCAGAATCTCCACACTGTCGCGCTGGGAGAAGGTCACGCCCTCCATCACGGCGCGCAGCATATCGTACTTGGTGTGGATGGCCGACAGGCCGAAGAACACACCGCGGCAGTCGGGATCCAGATGTGGGGTGCGCTCGCCCATCAGATAGGGCAGATACAGCAGCTTGTTGCAGCCGATGGGCACACGGGCCGCCTGCTGGTCCATCAGGAAGTACGGGTCCTTCCCCATACCGGCCGCCGTGGCTTTTTCCTCCAGGCAGAAGTTGTCGCGGTACCACTTCAGGCTGAGACCGGCGCCCTGGGTCACGCCCATCACATGCCAGCAGCCGGGCACCGCACAGCAGAAGGTGTGCACACGGCCCTGCGGGTCGATGGACATCTCATCGGTATGGGCAAACACCACGCCGCTGGTGCCGATGGTGACAAACGCCTTGCCGTCCTCGACCACGCCGGTTCCCACGGCCGCCGCCGCGTTGTCCCCGGCGCCGCCGACCACCGGCGTGCCCTCGCACAGGCCGGTCAGCGCGGCCGCCTGGGCCGTGACGGTGCCGGTCACCTCGGGCGACTCGTACACCTTGGCCAGCAGCTTTTTGTCAATCGCCAGCTTTTCCAGAACCTCGTCGCTCCAGCAGCGGTTGCGGATATCCAGAAGCTGCATTCCGGAGGCATCGGATACCTCGGTGGCGAACTCGCCGGTCAGCATGTACCGCACATAGTCCTTCGGCAGCAGGATATGGGCGCATTTCTCATAGATCTCGGGCTCGTGATTGCGGACCCACAGGATTTTGGAGGCCGTAAAGCCCGTCATCGCCGGGTTGGCGGTGATCTCGATCAGCCGCTCTTTCCCCACGCGCTCGGTCAGCTCTTCGCACTCTTTGGCGGTGCGCTGGTCGCACCAGATGATCGACCGGCGCAGAACCTGGCCGTCCGCATCCAGCATCACCAGGCCGTGCATCTGGCCCGAAATGCCGATGCCCTTGATATCCGCCGCCTCCACGCCGCTCTTCTCGATCACCAGGCGGATGGTCTGCGCCGCCGCATTCCACCAGTCCTGGGGATCCTGCTCGGCCCAGCCGTTCTGCGGCTGGTACATGGGATATTCAATGGTCGCATTGGCCATCACGTTTCCCTTGGTATCAAACAGCACCGTTTTGGTACCGCTGGTGCCCAGGTCAATTCCGATCAGATATTGCATGCCGTAACACTCCTCTAAACAAAACTTCATGAAAACCCCCGAAAAACGCGGGGGATTCCTTCTATTAGTTTGCAGAATTTTTATGGCTTTGTCAAGTGTTTTCCCCGCATGTCCGTACAATTTGCATACAATTTGCCGGATTTACCGCGTAACCTCCACCGAAAGGGGCGCCTGCCCGGCCAGCTCGACGCTGCGGGCATCCGGCTGCGTCAGGCCGAAATACAGGGTGTAGCGCCGCCCGGCCAGCACCCGCCGGCCCTGCTCGTTCACCGATTCGAACCGGTCACGGGGAACCCGCAGGCGGACCTGTGCCCCCTGCCCGGGCTGCAGGAATACATGGGTAAACCCGCACAAACTGACATTGGGCACCGCAAAGGGGGAATCGTGATCCCGGATGTACGCCTGCAGCGTGACCTCCTCGGCAAAAGCGCCGGTATTCTCCACCCGCATTTCCAGGGTGACCCCCGCAAAGCCCGCGGGGCCGTCCGGCTCCTTCTCCGCCGTCAGGCCGGACAGGGCAAAGCGGCTGTAGCTAAGGCCGAACCCGAAGGGATACAGGGCGGGCACCTGCATATACCGGTAGGTGCGCCCCTGCATGCGGTAATCGGTAAAGTCCGGCAGATCCGCTTCGCTGCGGTAGAAGGTGACCGGCAGCCGCCCGCCGGGGCAGGCCAGCCCGAACAGCACCCGCGCGGCGGCCAGCCCGCCCAGGGCCCCGGGGTACCACACGTTGAGAATGGCCCGGCAGCGCTCCTCCTCCCCACCGAAGGTCACGGCGCTTCCGGTTCCCAGCAGCAGAACCACCGGCTTGCCGGTGTCCAGCACCGCCTTGAGCAGCTCCTGCTGGTGGCCCGGCAGCTTCAGGTCCCCCTTGTCCCCGGCGCCGTAGGGATTGCTGGTGCAGCCCTCTTCCCCCTCGAACTCGCCGTCCAGCCCCAGGCACAGCAGGGTCACGTCCGCCTGCCGGGCGGTGAACACCGCTTCGGCCAGCCGGTCATTCACCCGGGCCAGGCCCTCCTCCGCCGCATCCCGGTACAGCGGGCAGCCCTCGGAATAGAAGACCCGGATTTTATCCCCCGCCAGCTGGTGGATCCCCTCCAGAAGGGTCACATTCCGGGAGGGGGTGCCGTTGTAATTGCCGCGCAGCATCACGCGGCTGTCCGCATTGGGGCCGATGACCGCCACGGATGAGAGTTTTTCGGGGCAGAGGGGCAGGATGCCGTCGTTTTTCAGCAGCACCATGGATTTTTCCGCGGCCCGCACCGCCACCGCGTGGTTTTCCTCCGTGTCGTTTTCGGTATAGGGGATCCGGTCGTACTCGCAGTCATCCGCGAACAGGCCCAGCCGGAACCGCGTCGCCATCAGGTTTTCGCAGGCGCGGGTCACGTCCTCCTCCTTCAGCTTTCCCTCCTCCACGGCGGTGATGGCCTGCAGGAACACCTCGCCGCAGTTCAGGTCGCAGCCGTTTTCGATCGCCAGCACTGCCGATTCCACCGCGTTTTTGGTGACCTTGTGGTGCTCGTGGAAATCGGCAATGGCCCAGCAGTCGCTGGTGACGTGCCCCTGAAAGCCCCACTGCTCCCGCAGAATCTCCGTCAGCAGCCGGTGGCTGCCGCAGCAGGGCTCTCCGCCGGTGCGGTTGTACGCGCCCATCAGGCTCTCCACATCCGCCTCTTTCACGCACGCCTCGAAGGCCGGCAGATACGTCTCCCACAGATCCTTCTCGCTGACCTCGGCGTTAAACTCGTGGCGCAGCCCCTCGGGCCCGCTGTGCACGGCGAAGTGCTTGGCGCACGCCGCCAGCTTCAGGTATTTGCCGTCCCCCTGCAGGCCGCGCACAAAGGCCACGCCCATGCGGGAGGTGAGGTACGGATCCTCGCCGTACGTCTCATGGCCGCGGCCCCAGCGGGGGTCGCGGAAGATATTCACATTGGGGGACCAGAACGTCAGCCCCTTATAGATATCGCGGTCGCCCTGCGCCCGGTAGGCGTTGTGCTTGGCGCGGCCCTCGGTGGCGATGATGCCGGCCACCTTCTGCAGGTACGCCTCGTCAAACATGGCCGCCAGCGCGATGGCCTGGGGGAATACCGTGGCGGTTCCCGCGCGGGCCACCCCGTGCAGTCCCTCGTTCCACCAGTTGTACTCGGGGATGCCCAGCCGGGGGATGGCCGGGGCCCGGAAGGTCATCTGATACACCTTTTCTTCCAGCGTCATTTTTGCCACCAGCTCTTTTGCCTTCTCATGGGCCTGCCGGTGGGTCATTCTCCTCTCGGACACAGCGATCCCCTCTCTCTGTTTGCAAACTATGTTCTCTTTCTATTTTATTATACAGCAAACCGGGAAAAAGTCCATAGATGCGCAAAATTTCTTTGGCAGGGTCTCCCGCCCGCCGGGACGCGCGAAGCAAAACCCGACCCCCGCGCCGGAAACGATGGGCCATGCCGCCCGCCGGGGGCACGGGAGATGAAGCCCGCCCCCGCGCCGGAAACGATGGGCCATGCCGCCCCGCCGGGGGCGCGGCAGACAAAACCCGTCCCCCGCGCCGGAGACGATGGGCCATGCCGCCCCGCCGGGGGCTGTAGGGGCGCAAAAAAAGAGCTTCTCTTTTTACAGAGAAGCTCTTGGTCTGTCAGCTGTTCAGCTGGTCGCTACGTGTTCTTTGGACTCACCCTTTCCCGAAAGGAGCATTCCTTTCGAAAACCTGATTCGTTTTTTGCCGTACGATGGGTTTTTATTACTTGTACATGGGAGTTTCCTCCGCGAAATTCGAAATCAAGGGTTGGTAAAATCGGAACGGAATATTGGGTTTTCCTGCGGCAGCTGCCGTACCAAAACCCGTCAGCTTCCTAAATCATCGGAAGTGTCCTCCTGAGGAAGTATCCTCTGCTGAAAGTCGGATTCCTTTTTCGATTCTCTTTCCGAAAAGTTTCCTTTTCAGAACCTACCAGGGTCGGCGAAATTGAACTAGAACTTTGGACTCACCCTTTCCGTTTATTCGAAACGATTTCCAAATCTTCTAACCAATACCCTTTTCATTGGGATTCCCTCCTGAATGGGCATTTTCAATTTTCGTCTTGCTTGCTTATGGTGGATAGCCTGTGGGCTCTCTTCCTCTGGCGATTTCAAAAGCACACAGACCGGTCAGATCGTGTACATTGGACTATCCTCCTGCTGAGATTTTTTTCTGCATTTTTAAGAAGGCCATCATGGTTCTTCATCCTTTCTTGGGAAAAGAGAAAAACGGATCTTCTTGCGGAATTTACTCAGTACATTGGATGTTCCTCCAACGGAAAAATCATAGGTGTATCATGAAGATTCTGAATAAAAACGAGATCTCTGTTTGGGGCTCACCCTTTCTGATGAACCAAACCGGATTTTTCGAAAAGAAGGTTCCGGTTTCAGAATTCTCCGTTCTTTCTTTTTCGACTGCTCAGAACATCGGATTTTCCTCCGGCTTTTTCTGCCTGAATGAAAGTGGCCTGTGTTCGT
>JBJEQH010000134.1:0-11990 GCA_051881655.1 Candidatus Heritagella sp.
GCCTTCACTGAAGATAAGGATTTTTCCCCTTCTCCTCTCACAACCCCTTTTTTCTTCGGCGTTTTTGTGGTATGGTAAAGAAGAAAAAAGATACGCCTGTACGACTGTAAGGAAAGGAAGCCGATCCCTGTGAAGAAAAAGTATTCGTATAATCCCCGGCGGCGGATGCTGTTTATCCGCGTAACCGCCATTGTGCTGGCCGTTCTGATCGCCCTGACCGCCTTCTCGGCCCTGATCTTCGGAATGTGACCGCCCCTTTTATCCCAAAGCCCGTGCCCACCCCGGCCAAAACGGTTTTCCCGTTTTGGCTTTTCTTTTTGCCGGCGCGGCCCCATTGACAAACTGCCATAAATCCTGTATCCTTACTATTGCAAACGATTTGCAATAACGGAGGATCCCTATGAACCGACTGTTCCAAAAGGGCACCGCACTGTTCCTTGCGGTGCTGCTTCTTTTCTCCTCCTCCGGCTGCGCGAAACGCACAGCGGACCGGGAGGAGGATTTTTCTATTGTCGCATCCTTTTATCCCATGTATATCATGCTGCTGAACATCACCGACGGCGTCGAGGGCGTGCGGGTCCATGTGATGGCCCAGCAGCACACCGGCTGCCTGCATGATTACCAGCTGCAGAACAGCGATATGCAGGAGCTGACACAGGCCGATGTCTTTGTGATCAATGGCGCCGGGATGGAGAGTTTTCTGGATCGCGTGACCGCACAGCTACCCGATCTTCCCGTGATTACCGCCAGCGAGGGGATCCCCCTGCTGGAGGAGGACCACGACCACGGGGACGATCATGACCATGAAGAGGGCCATGAGGAGGAAGAAGAGGGAAACCCCCACATCTGGGTCAGCATTCACGGCGCACAGGAAGAGGTGGAGACCATTACCCGGGGGCTGATGGAGCTGGACCCCGAACATGCACGGGAGTACCGGCAAAATGCCGACGGGTATCTGGAAAAGCTGAGGGCGCTGGAAACGGAGATGCATGAAGCACTGGATCCTTACGCCGGAACCTCGATTGTCACCTTTCACGAGGCGTTTCCCTATTTTGCCCAGGAGTTCGGGCTGAATATCCGGGCCGTTGTCAACCGGGAACCGGAGAGCCAGCCCAGTACCCGGGAAATCGCCGGAACCATCGACCTGATCCGGGAAAGCCGGGTGAAAGCGGTGTTCGCCGAGCCCCAGTATAACACCGATACCGCCCGGCTGATTTCGCAGGAGAGCGGCGTGCCGTTCTATCTGTTGGATCCCTGCACCTCCGGTGCCATGGAGAAGGACGCCTACCTTACGGCCATGCGGGAGAACATGAAAATTTTACAGGCAGCTTTCGGAGGTGAAGAACCATGAACCCTGTTTCTCACGAGCACTGCCGCTGCAGTGTGGAAATTCAAAACCTGACCGTAAAAAAACACGGCAGCGTCATTTTGCAGGATATCAACCTGTCGGTCCACCACGCGCAGATTCTGGCCCTGATCGGCCGCAACGGTGCGGGCAAATCCACCCTGCTGAAGGCACTCCTGGGCCGCATCCCCTACGAGGGCACGGTCCTGTACCGCGACCACGAGGGAAAAGTGATCTCCAACCCCCACATTGGGTATGTGCCGCAGCACCTGTCCTTTGACCGTTCAGCGCCGGTCACGGTGTGCGATCTGTTGTGCGCGGGCCTGCAGCGCCGCCCCGTGTGGCTGCGCCCCAAAAAAGCCATGCGCGAAAAGGCCGCCGCCATGCTGCACACCGTGGGGGCCCGGGATTCCCTGCTCAGCCAGCGGCTGGGCAACCTGTCGGGCGGTGAATTGCAGCGGGTTCTGCTAGCCTTTGCCCTGGAGCCCATGCCCGACCTGCTGCTGCTGGATGAACCGGTTTCCGCCATGGACCGCCCGGGTATCCGGCAGTTTTATGAGCTGGTCACCTCTCTGCGGGAGGAATACCACATGCCGGTCATCCTGGTTTCCCACGACCTGTCCCATGTGCAGAAATATGCCTCCCGGGTGGCACTGCTGGACCAGACCATCCTGCTGGAGGGCGAGACGGAGGAAGTGCTGTGCTCGGAGGAAGTACGGGAGACCTTTGGGCTGCCGGCCGGCCTGTTCCGTGAGAAAGGAGGCGAGGCCTGATGGATATTCTCTACTCGGTTTTGGATACGCTTCTCCCCTTTGACTGGGCCGAATACGCCTTTATGAAAAATGCCCTGCTGGCCGTTCTGCTGATTACCCCGCTGTTCGGGCTGGTGGGCACGGTGGTGGTCAGCAACCGGATGTCCTTTTTCAGTGATGCCCTGGGGCACTGTGCGCTGACCGGCATTGCGGTGGGCGTGATGATGGGCATTGACAATTATATGATCTCGATGCTGGGATTTGCCCTGCTGTTTGCCCTGCTGATCTCCGCCGTACTGGAAACCGGCACCTCTTCCTCCGATACGGTTATCGGCGTTTTCTCCTCCACGGGAATGGCGCTGGGCATTGTCCTGCTGTCCGCATTCGGCGGCTTTTCCAAGTACTCCTCGTACCTGGTGGGCGATATTCTCACGGTACAGCCGGAGGAAATTCTCCTTCTGTTCCTGCTGCTTCTGGCGGTGATTCTTCTGTGGATTTTCTTTTATAACCCCCTGCTGCTCACCGGTCTGAACGAAGATCTGGCCGCGGGGAAAAACATCCGGGTCCGCTTTGTGTCCCGTCTGTTCTCCGTGGTGGTGGCGGTCATTGTCACCGTCTCCATCAAATGGGTGGGCATTCTGATCATCAATTCGCTTCTGGTACTGCCCGCCGCCACGGCGCGCAACGTGGCCCGCAGCAGCCGCTCGTACCTGTTTTTCAGCGTGCTGGTCTCCATGGTGGCCGGGATCAGTGGATTGATCCTGTCGTACTATCTGGGCACCTCGGCGGGGGGCACCATCGTGCTGATTTCGGCCCTTCTGTTCTTTCTGTCGTGGATCGGCGGAAAGTTGGCAGGGAGGGCCCGGCATTGAGATTTCCCTCTTGCACGGGAAGACCTTTCCCGATACAATAGGAGGAGAAAGCGCTTTTCGAAAAAGCGCATCTGAAAGGAGCCATTTTTATGGAAAAACTGATTACCGGAATGCACCACGTTGCCATTTGCGCCTGCGGCGAGGAGAGCTTCCGCCGTGCGGTGGCATTTTACACCGAAAAACTGGGAATGACACTGGTGCGCACCTGGGGCGAAGGCGACAAGAGCACGGCCATGGTGGACTGCGGCGGCACCATGCTGGAGATCTTCTCCTATGCTGACACGGACGAACCCCAGTCCGGCAGTGTGCTTCATTTTGCCCTGCGCTGCGCTGATGTGGATAAAGTTCTGCAGATTGCCGTGGAAAACGGATGCCCCGTTACAATGGAGCCCACGGATATCTGCATTCCCTCCAATCCGCCGTTCCCGGCACGCATTGCTTTCTTCATCGGGCCCACCGGCGAGGAAGTGGAGCTGTTCTGCGAAAAGGGATAATTCACCCTTTCCGTATCACTAAAAAAGAAAACCAGAGCGTTCCCCGGCCGGGTAGGGCACAGGGTCCGCTCTGGTTTTTTCTTTTGGATCATCGTGGGCTCTGGCGCTTTAGTATCCATGCAGCCACAGGATGAACCAACCCGCATCCGGGAGGGTTCCGGTCACCCGGCCCAGCACCTGCTCCTTCTCCACCGGGTGCAGATCGGGGGCATTATTGGCATCTCCCTGAGTGATAAACGTGTCGCCGTCCTTCTCCACGATGCGGTGGATCACGGTACATCCGTCGCTCTGATACTGGATGACATCGCCCACCTCCAACTCAGTGGGGTCCGTCCGGCAGAAAATCACCACATCCCCGGCACCGATGGCGGGCTCCATACTGCCGGTGGCCACTACCACCGGATACGCGGGCAGCCACCCGGCAAAGAAGGCAACGATCAGGCCGAGCAGGACAAAAAGGGCCGTCCATCCTGCGAAAGCCGGAATTCTATGGGGGTTTTCATCTGTTTGCGGGATTCTCTGTTCTTCCATTTTTGTTCCTCCGTCAGGATTTATGGGCACAGCGCCGGCGCAGCAGCAGGAACAGGATCAGTGATCCCGCCGCCAACAGGCAGAGCCCCAGGGTAGGAAAACGGTCGCCGGTTTCGGGGGCCGTCCCGTCCGCCTGATAGATTAGGCTGAGGGCAAAGCTGCCGTCTGCCTGCAAAATATCATCGGCCGCATCGGGATCCACCTGCGCCACAATGGTGAGAGTGCATCTCTCCCCCGGTGCCAAGATCTCCCCGGTATCCGAATCGGAAATTCCGAAAGAGACCCGAATTTCCTGCGGGGTGTCATCCTGCTGCCGCACCTGAGAGAGGACGGCGGCGCTGCTGCCACGGTTCTCCACCGTCAGGGTGAATCGTGCCCAGGCACCGGGGCAGGAGAACCCGGCTTCCATCAAAGCCCGCTGTTCGTCCTCCCTTTCCGCACGGGCCGTGGCACCGGCACTGGCATCCGCCGAAACGCCGGTGATCACCACATCCGCACTGCCGGTGACCTCCATACCGGAGGCCGCCAGAACTCTGGGAAAACCGAAGGCCAGTATCAGCATGGCCAGCAAAGCCGCCGGAAGATGTTTCAAAATTTTCAAGCCTGTCCCCCCGTTTTCTTATCGCAGCCGGTCAGCTGTGACTGTGGCTGGCCGCAGGGGCGGGCTCTACGGAAATCTGTCCATAGGGCAGCGTAATGGTCAGGCTGCCGCTGGCATCCAGGTCACCGGTGACGGTATCGGGCACTTTCACCACAAAGATGATGGTACAGCTCTCACCGGGCTTTACAACTTCCGCTTCCAGGTCGGGCTTATCGAGCACCAGCTGGTCGCTGTCTGTTTCCAGCTCGATTACCGCATCCGACAGGTTCGCGTCCACCGTGCCGTTGTTGGTCACGGTGATGGAATACTGAGCCCAGGCGCCGGGCAGCGTGAAAGCCACATCGGCAAAGGAGACCTCGGTGTCGGTATAGGAGACTGCGTTCTGCGCATCAACCCCGACAACCTCCGTCTTTTCCACCATGGAAGCGATGGTGAAATTATAGCTGCCGTTCATGTTGGGAGAAAGATAGCACAGCGTGTAGTTCTGCCAGGTTTCGGGATACAGTTCTTTCACCAATGCCGTGGTGTCGCGGAGCAGGCCATCTACCATTTTTGCCTGAATGACAGACAGCTCGGGTTTAGGGGTTCCCGTATAATTTCCGATGTATGCTTTCAGGTGATCGGAAATGGTCACCGTGCTCTCGTCAGCCACGATGGTGTTGAAATCCTCTTTTGACCAGGTGTTAATGTCATTGATGTCATATTTCTCGGTATCTACCGCGTAATAGCGGGTCACAAAGCTCAGATCCTCGTCGGACTGTGTTCCCACCAGATCAAAATCGTCCACAGATTTCTGGGCGCCGATAACGGCAACAATCAGAGCATCCGACTTCACGCCGGTGCGCTCCAGCTCATAGGAGGTCACTTCTTTCGAGGCAGAGGCCCCGGTGGAAAGCTGCAGGCCGGCATCGGTGACGGATACATCCCACTTACCGGCGGCGCTGACACTGCCGCTGCCGGTGATGGTGGTCTGCCACGAGGCCAGGCCGATGCTCATAACCGAGACGGCGGTGACGGCACACAGCGTGAGGGCTGTGACAATCCGGCTTTTCTTCCATTTTTTCATCATACAGAACTCCTTTACATGTAAAATCATGGCGGGCAGCGGAGAGTTTCCGCCCCAACGCCTCTTTGATTATCCCTGTCCCATGTAAAGTCCAAAACCGAAGACGTGAAAATTCGACGTAAATTGCAGGTACACCTGCTTTCCTCCGGCGTGCGCGTTTCCCAGATTTGAGAAAAAAAGTCGGTTTTGATCTGAAAATTTCGCTTTTTTACACATTCCTCTCTTTCTGTTCACAATTTCTCTTTTTTTCCGTTTCGGTTTTATGATATGATAAAGAATAAAAATAGGGGTTTGTGAACCGCTGGGCGCCCGCCCACCCAATTATGTGAAGGAGGAAATGTTTATGAATCTTGGTACACCCGTGGTGGAAACGGACGAAATGGTGCGGCACTATGCCGCTTTGAGTGAGGAATGCTCATCCATCGATAATTCTCTGTATACAAAGTATGATGTAAAAAAAGGACTGCGCGACATAAACGGTAAAGGTGTGCTGGCCGGATTGACCAACATCTCGTCGGTCAAAGCATTCGAAGAGATCAACGGCGAGCGCGTTCCCTGCGAAGGCGAGCTGCTGTACCGCGGAATTGATGTGCGCGATCTGGTAGCCGGCGCCATGCGGGATCATCGCCGATGCTTTGAAGAGGCCGCCTATCTTCTGCTGTTCGGCTCGCTGCCCAATAAAGAGGAACTGGAGGATTTCTGCGCGGTTCTGGCCGATCTTCGCACATTGCCCCGCAATTTCGTGCGGGATGTGGTGATGAAGGCCCCCAGCCATGATATTATGAACTCCCTGTCCAAGAGTGTACTGATGCTGGCCTCTTATGACGACCGGGCGGATGACCTGTCGCCGGAGAACGTGATGCGCCAGTGCCTGCGTCTGATCAGTGTTATGCCGCAGCTGGCGGTTTACGGCTATCACAGCTACAACCACTATCTGCGCGGGCGCAGCTTTTATATTCACAATCCTCACGACGACCTGTCTGAGGCGGAAAACCTGTTGCGGATGCTGCGCAGCAATAAGCAGTACAGCGAGCTGGAGGCCTCGGTCCTCGATCTGTGCATGCTGCTGCATATGGAACACGGCGGCGGCAACAACTCCACCTTTACCACCCGCGTGGTCACCTCTTCCGGCAGCGATACGTACTCGGTTTTTGCGGCGGCGCTGGGCTCGCTGAAAGGACCCAAGCACGGCGGCGCCAATATCAAGGTGGTGCGCATGTTCGAGGACATGAAGCAGAATTTGCACGATTATGATGATGAGGACGAGATTGCCGATTATCTCAAACGGCTGCTGAACAAGCAGGCCTTCGACAAACAGGGGCTGATTTACGGTATGGGGCACGCGGTTTACTCCATCTCGGACCCCCGCGCCCAGATCCTGAAAAAATTCACCGGCGGCCTGTCCGCTGAGAAAGGACGGGAGAAGGAATTCCGTCTGCTGCAGAATGTGGAAAAGCTGGCCCCGCAGGTGATTGCACAGGAGCGCCATATTTACAAGGGTGTTTCGGCCAATGTGGACTTTTACAGCGGGTTTGTGTACAGTATGCTGGATATCCCGGTAGAGCTGTACACCCCTCTGTTCGCCCTGGCCCGTACGGTAGGATGGAGCGCCCATCGCATGGAAGAGCTGCTGGGGCGCGGGAAGATTATCCGCCCCGCCTATGCCAGCACCGTGGTTCACCAGTCCTATACCGATCTTTCCGATCGCTGATTCCGGATTGTGCCCGCCGGATTTTGCAAAAATTAGAAGAGCGGCCGGTTCCCTGCTGTTTGCAGAGGAACCGGCTGCTCTTCTTTCCGTCAGGGGCTTTACAGTTTTCTTATAAAATGTAATGGCGGAACCCATTTTCTTGACATTCTCTTCTTCGATTTGTTAAAATTTTTTCAAACATAGAAATTGGAGGAGGAAATCTGTAATGAGACTGCAAAACAAATCCATCGTGGTTACCGGAGCATCTGCCGGTATGGGGAAAGCCATTGTAGAACTGTTTGTCAAAGAAGGCGCCAATGTGGTGGCTGTTGCCCGCCGCAAAGAGAGACTGGACGCATTGTCCGCTTCCCTGCGGGAAGCTCCGGGAAAAGTGGTTCCGTTTGTGGGAGATGTTTCCTCCCGTACAGATAACGAGGCCATGATCGATTTGGCGGTAAAAGAATTTGGCCGACTGGATGTACTGGTCAATAATGCCGGTGTCATGGATGATATGGCCCCCATCGCAGAGGTGACCGATGAAAAATACAATCATGTGATGAACATCAACCTGTTTGGCCCCATGTGTGCCATGCGCAAAGCCATTCAGGTTTTTCAGGCGCAGGGAACCGGCGGAAATATTGTAAATGTTGCCTCAATCGGAGCTATGCGCGCCGCTGCTGGTCCAATTTACTGCGCTTCCAAAGCAGCACTGATCTCCATGAGCAAGAATACAGCTTTCATGTATATGCCGGAAAACATTCGCTGCAACGTAATCGCTCCTGGGGGAATTACCACGGAAATTTCCTCCTCCATGGGAATGCCCAATATGAATGGATATGGCCGCGTTCAGAAGATTCTGGGGGCCGCTCCCAATCCGGGTGAAGCTGTGGATATTGCCAATGCAGCCCTATTCCTTGCCAGTGATGAATCTCGCTATATTAGCGGAGATGTGATGGTCGTGGATGGAGGCTGGATTGCCGGATAATCCAGGACATTAACAAAATCCATTAAAAAAGCGGTGGGAATTCTTATTCCCACCGCTTTTTATGTCGGTATCCATCTTTCCTTGTGAAAGCAGCGCATACACAGGCTGGCCATCCACTCGGGACTTTCTTCCATAGCATTCTCCACCCATTCAACAATCAACATAGACAGCGCTGCCTGATACATTCGCATTTGGTAACGCTCTGCGGTTCCGCCCGGCGGATAAAGTTTCTCCATAGCCCTCATGTACAGCGGTACTCCATCCGGCGTGCGTGCCCTGAAAATCGCTTGAATCACGCGAGCGTTTTTCTCCTTCATACTGGTAAACAGCCGAAAATAGTATGCCTGCGGATCACGATGATACTCCTCTGTCTGCAGCATGGCAGCTTCAATAAGGAAAAAGCGCTGCCGGATTTCTTCCAGTATCTGCTCTTTCCCCGTATAGTTCCGATAAAATGCGCTGCGGGATACCCCCGCCCTCCGCGCCAGATCCGTAACCGTAATCTCGCAGAAATCCTGTTCATTCATCAAATATAGCAATGCTGTCCGCAAGCTCTCACGAGTGATTTCCTGCGCTTCTTCATTAGCCCGGCGCAGAGGCTCATAATAAACCTGTTCCATAAAATTCCTCACAGGCGATCCGGGTCAAACGCCATGCCGCCCACCGCGAATTTTACGCAGCGGCCGCTGCGCACCCCGCATTCGTACATTTCGCCCCGATCCTTCCCCTCCACAATCCGGCGGGTCCCCCGGGCGTAAATATCCACAACCTCCCGCGGCAGGCGGATCGCATCGGGATCATCGGAATCCACCGTGGCCGCATGGGCCGGGAAGACCCACCGCACCCCGGGCAGCGCCGCCAGCTTTTCCAGGCTTTCGGCGTAATAGCGCAGACAGCTGGAGGAGGACAGCTGGCCCCACACCTCCCAGGTCAGCATCAGATCCCCGGTGAACAGCCATCCCTTTTCCTCCTCCCACAGGCAGATCGAGCCGATGGTGTGGCCGGGGGTTTCCAGCACCTGCAGGCGGATGCCCCCCAGATCGAATCCATGACCCTCCCGCACGGGCTCGATTTTTTTCGCCGGGCCGGGGTGCCATTCCTCCAGCCGGTAGCCGCGTTCGATGGCCGGCAGCAAAAAGAAGTCCCGGTTGCGCTCGATATCCGCCCGGGTCAGCGTCTGATGGGCCATGGGCTCGTCCATCCACCCCACATAAACCAGCGGGAACTGGTTGTTGCCGCTGTTGTGATCCACATGGGAGTGGGAATTGACCACATACAGCGGTTTTTCCCCGATTTTCTCCCGCAGAACGGGCGCCAACGGCCGCAGGCCGAAACCCGTATCCAGCAGCAGCGCGCGCTGCTGCCCGATGATCAGATACATGACCGTTTTGCCCACTTCATTCAGGGCATATACGTTCTCTTCCACCTGGCTGATGTGCAGTGTTTCCATCATGGTTTCTCCCTTTCCCGTTTGTGGATATCTCTAAGCAGAGGGTACCACATTCCACCCCGTTTGTCACCCTTTTTTCCGTGAAAACGGTCATTCTTTCCCCGGAAAACACCCCTTTCCTCCCCGCTGGGAGAGATTTCCCCCGCTCTCCTCTGGGAAATTTCCATAAAGGAAAACCCTCACCTTTTCTTTTCTTTGGCAATCATTTTTATTGCCATTCGCCCCTTCTCATGGTATAGTATAAGTGTTCTGTGAATAAACTTTGAACGCCCTTTTGTGTGCAAAATTTGTTCCATGCAAACGAATAGCAGCTTGTATAGTTCCGCCGGCTTTTGGGGGCGGACGTTTCTACGCGGCACCCGGTTCCTGTTCGCACTACGAGTAAAATCATTCTGACGGCCCGATTCAATCCTTTTGAAGACAGGCTGTTTTTGTGTTTTTACCGCTGTTTCTGCCGGGAAGCCCGTGCAGTACAGCGGCATTTTTTGTCGGATAAGCGGAGATTACCGGGGATCCCTCCCAGAGGGAACTACCCCGATGATCTCCTGAAATATCAAATCTACAAAGAAGAGGAGCAACTGGAGAATGGAAAAATTTTTCAAACTCAAAGAGAACGGCACCACCGTGAAAACGGAATTCTTTGCCGGTCTCACCACCTTCATGGCCATGGCGTACATCCTCATGGTCAACGCCGGTATGTTCGCCGATCCGTTTGGTGACGGAACGAATGTACTGGGTGTTTCCTATGGTGCAATCTACATTGCCACGGCGATCTCCGCCATTTTTGGTACGGTTCTGATTGGTCTGCTGGCCAACCTGCCCCTGGCGCAGGCCTCCGGTATGGGCCTGAACGCCTATTTTGTGTACACCGTGTGCGTGGGCTTCGGCTTTACCTATGCCAACGCCCTGGTGTTTGTTCTGGCTGACGGTATCATCTTCCTGCTGCTGACCGCCACCGGCCTGCGCGTAAAGATCTTCCAGGCAATTCCGGAAGCCGTGCGTGTGGCCATCCCCGCCGGTATCGGCCTGTTCATCGCGTTCCTGGGCCTGCAGAACTGCGGCCTGGTCGTCGCCGATTCCGCCACGGCTGTCAACCTGGTATCCATGAACCTCCTTGGTGGTGCTTCCTGGGCCACTCTGATGCCTCTGCTGATCACTGTCCTGGCCCTGATTGCTATCGCCGTTCTGGCCAGCAAGGGGATTAAGGGCGCTGTGCTGTATGGCATTCTGGGCGGCGCCGTTCTGTACTATCTGCTGGGCCTGACCATTCCCGGCTTCTTCGATGGCATCAGCCTGGATTCCAACCCCCTGGCTGCTTTCGCCGATTTCGGCAACCTGAGCATCGGCAAGGTATTCACCGAGGGCTTTGATTTCAGCGCCTATCTGGCCTCTCACGATGTGAGCAGCCTGGTTCTGGTATTCATCACCACGTCCCTGGCCTTCTGCATGGTGGACATGTTCGATACCATGGGCACCCTGTACGGCGCCTGCGCCAGAGGCAACCTGCTGACCGAAAAGGGCGAAGTGCCGCGCATGGAGAAAGCCATGTTTGCCGACGCCGCCGCCACCACGGTGGGCGCCATCTGCGGTACCTCCACGGTTACCACGTTCGTCGAGAGCTCGGCCGGTGTGGCCGAGGGCGGCCGCACGGGTCTGTCCTCCATGTTCACCGCTCTGTTCTTCTTCATCGCCATGTTCCTCAGCCCGGTGGCTTCGCTGATCCCCACCTATGCAACGGCTGCGGCCCTGATTTATGTGGGCGTTCTGATGATGAACTGCGTGAAGAGCATCGACTGGCTGAAGATCGATGTGGCGGTTCCCGCTTTCCTGACCATCGCCATGATGCCGTTCACCTACAACATCAGCTACGGCATTGCCTTCGGCATGATCAGCTATGTGCTGATTAAGCTGTTCCGCGGCGAAGTAAGAGAGATCAAGGTGACCACCTGGATCATCACCCTGCTGTTCATCGCGATGTTCCTGTTCACCCACTGATTTTTCCGCTTGAGGGTTTTGATTTAAAAGTAAAATCCGTCTGTCCCCCCACGGGGCAGGCGGATTTTTCTGCGTTTCCCACAGAAAAACGGGTGTCATGACAGATTTGATAGTAGTCTTGACAATTGACAAGATTACCTTCGGCGCATTATGATAAGCAGAGAAAAAAGGCGGAATTCCGCCGTAGGAAAGGATCGTTTCCCCTATGT
>JBJEQH010000135.1:0-2635 GCA_051881655.1 Candidatus Heritagella sp.
ACATCGGCGGTTTATGGAATTTTCCCCTTTGGAAAAGGAAGAAAGGAGCCCGGCGGATTATGAGCTGTGAAAAAAACGAGAACCTCACCCTGCAAGATTTATGCCGCGAATACCGCGCCAATAACCAGATTGAGCCGGAAATGTATAAAAAGTACCGTGTAAAGCGCGGCCTGCGCAATGAAGACGGCACCGGTGTGATGGCCGGGCTGACGCGGATTTGTAATGTACACGGTTATCTGATTGACGATGGGGAAAAGATTCCGGATCAGGGGCGGCTGACTTATCGCGGTTATGACCTGAATGACATTGTAAACGGCTGCCTGCAGGAAAACCGGTTTGGGTTTGAAGAGGTGGTGTGGCTGCTGCTGTTCGGCAAACTGCCCACCCGGGATCAGCTGGAGGAGTTTGGGCAGCTGCTGTTTGAAAACCGGGAACTGCCGGAATACTTTGTGGAAGATATGATTATGAAGGCCCCGTCCCGAAATATTATGAACAAGCTGGGGCGCGCGGTGCTGACGCTGTACTCCTACGATGACAATCCCGACGACCCCTCGCTGGAGAACAATATGCGCCAGTCCATCCAGCTGGTGGCGCAGCTGCCGACCATTATGACCTATGCCTATCAGACCAAACGGCGGCATTTCGATCACGAGAGTATGTTCCTGCATCCGATTGATCCCCGGCACCACACGGCGGAGTCCATTCTAAATGCCCTGCGCCCGGACCGCAAGTTCACCGATGAAGAGGCAAAGCTGCTGGATTTGTGCATGATGATTCACGCCGAGCACGGCGGCGGCAACAACTCGACTTTTACGGCCCGGGTTCTCAGCTCATCGGGCACGGATATCTACTCCACCATCGCCGGGGCCATCGGCTCGCTGAAAGGTCCCAAGCACGGCGGCGCCAACCACCGGGTTATGATGATGATGGAGGACCTGATGAACCATGTGGAGAACTGGGAGAGCGATGACGAGGTGGCCAGTTATCTGGAGAGAATCGTCCGGCGGGAAGTGGGGGACCACAGTGGACTGATTTATGGAATTGGCCATGCGGTGTACACTCTCAGCGATCCCCGTGCCACTATTTTGAAAGAAAAAGCCTCGGCTCTGGCCGCGGGGACAGAGATGGAAGCGAAATTTCGGCTGTTCCAGCGGGTGGAACGCCTGGCCCCGGAGGTCTTTTACCGGACCAAGGGGGATGTAAAAGTGGTATGCGCCAATGTGGATTTCTATTCTGGCCTGGTCTACCAGATGCTGGGCATCCCGGCGGACCTGTTCACGCCGCTGTTTGCGGTATCGCGTATTGCCGGATGGTGTGCCCACCGTATGGAGGAGATGATGACCGGCGGACGGATTATGCGCCCGGCTTATCGCGCGGTGGCGCCCGGGGCCGAGTATGTGCCCCTGGGGGACCGCAGATAAAGAATTCGGCGGGAATGGTGTTTAAAGGGAGATGAAAAGATGAAGAAAAAGAAAGGGATAATTTCCGGGGTCCTGGCCATAGGGGCGGGGCTGGCAGCGGCTGCGGGCAGTGTATGGCTGCCGGCGGCAGCGCCCTGGTTTGCACTGGCCCTGGCCGGTGTTGCCCTGCTTTTGATGATCGGGGTGCGCCTTAACAAAAAAAGCTGCGGGTATCCTGAAGAGAAACCCTGTCCGGCGGCGGCCTGGTCCGGCCTGCTGCTGGGGGTTACACTGCTGGGATGTGCCGTGGGGGAGTGGAAGATGCTGCAGAGCGGCGGCGTCAGCCAGCAGCTGGCCGCATGGGCCGCGCTGGGACTGGCTGTTTTGGCCGGGCTGGCCGTTTTGTGGTTGTATCCCCCGCTTTTGTGGGGTGTGGGGGTGTGCCGCTCCAAACCGATTCTGTTTTTGGTGCAGCCTATTTTCCTGTGTGTATGGCTGCTGCAGACGTTCGTCGAGTTTTCCGCGTCCTCCGGCCGCCTGCACAATTTTTATGATCTGGTGCCCCAGTGCCTGATGCTGCTGTTTTTCTTCTACCACGGCCGCAGCTATACGGGCGAGAGCAGCGTGTTTTTGCGCCGTGCCCGTATGTACGGTTTTGCCGCGGTGGCGGTGGGACTGGGGGTTTCCGTCTTCTGCCTGCTGGCGGATTTCGGAATCGGCGAGCGGGTGTCCGCGCTGCCGGTGTACTTCCATCTGTATCTGCTGGCCCAGTGCCTGTTTGCCCTGTGCTGGCTGCTGGCGGCCCCGATGGAACAGGTACCTGACGACCACCGCCGGGAGCCCGAAGAGGAGGAACCGGAGCAGGCGGTGATTCCGCCGGTTCCGGAGAGAATCCCCCCGGAGGAAGAGAAAAACGGAGAAAAACCGGATGGGGCGGAGGAGATCCCGGAAAATGAGGAGGACCTGCAGCGCGTTTTGGAGGACTACGCCCGGAAAAAGTATGGGGAATCCGGAAAGATAGGATAAATTTTTAACAAAATTGCCGCCGGAAGGCGGGAAAAGCTACAATTTTCCTCTGTAGGACTTGTATTCTTGCCCGAAATGCTATAAAATAAAGGCACAGTGTTATTTACCCGTTATACCTATTAATTATTTTAGGAGGTTCCATTTTATGGCAGTAAAAGTTGCAATCAATGGTTTTGGCCGTATCGGCCGTCTGGCTTTCCGTCAGATGT
>JBJEQH010000136.1:0-2540 GCA_051881655.1 Candidatus Heritagella sp.
GTAGCCAGTCAGATTTTCACTTTTATGACCATGATCTGCCTGGGATTTTCTACAGGCGGTCAGGTCTATATCTCTCAATTGATCGGGATGGGTGAGCATCGGAAGCTGAATCGGACGATCGGTACGTTGTTCACCATTACGATTTTGTTCGGTGTGGTAATCAGCGCACTGGGTCTGCTGTTCGGTGAACCGCTGCTTCATCTGCTGAACACCCCGAAGGAATCCTTTTCTATGGCGTATGATTATCTGCTTGTATGCAGTATCGGAATTGTATTTACCTATGGGTACAATATGATTTCCGCCGTTCTGCGCGGCATGGGGGATTCCCGGCATCCGTTCCTGTTTATCGCCATTGCGTCGGTAATCAATATTGTTCTGGATATCCTCTTTATTGCAGGATTTGGATGGAAAACGATGGGGGCTGCATTGGCCACCATTTTGGGGCAGGGAGCTTCGTTTTTGTTTGCGCTATGGTTTTTGTACCGGCGAAAAGAATCGTTTGGCTTTGATTTTAAGCTGTCCAGTTTTCGCATCGACGGACAGATTGCGAAAAAGCTAGCGTCTCTGGGCATCCCCTTTGCTATACAGAGTGCTGCGATCAATATCTCCATGATGTATGTGAATGCCCTGGTCAATTCCGTGGGTGTTCACGCTTCGGCGGTGTTTGGCGTGGGACTGAAGGTGGACGATATTGCCAACAAGATTTCCCAGGGGGTCGGTTTTGCTGTTTCATCCATGGTGGGACAGAACAAGGCGGCCGGAAAGAATGACCGGGTCAAAAAGATTGTCTGGACGAGCTGGAAAATCAGTGCGGTTTGGTATGCGCTGTTTACCGTGGTGCTGTTCTTTTTCCCCGAACCGGTTTTCCGAATTTTTACGCAGGATTCTGCGGTGCTGGAACTGGCGCCCACCTTTGTGTATGCCATTGTCTGGTCTTTCCCGGCCATGGTTATCATGAAAGGAACCGGCGGATTGATTCAGGGAATTGGAAATGCAAAACTGACTCTCCTTTTCGCCATGCTGGATGCAGTCGTTCTCCGTATTGGCCTCAGCTATCTGTTCGGTATTGCCTGGAATATGGGACTGTTCGGCTTTATTCTTGGATATGGACTGGCCGCTTACGGCACTGCGATTCCGGGGGCCATTTACTTCTTCAGCGGCCGGTGGAAAACCTATCGTACCGTGGCGGCTTCGGATTCTGGGGAAGAAGCATAACCGCGTTTTCTCTTCTGACGGAGAGCTGGAAAGAAAAGCAGGATAAAGAAGGAGGAAGAAAGGAAAGTGACGGAGAACCAACGGGAAAACATCAAAAAGCGGCAGGATGGCATTCTTCAAACTGTGATCGAGCGGGCAAAACGTGACTTTTCGGAGGATATCGCCCTGATTGGGGGTACCGGTTCCTATTTTCGAGGCGCCTATGATGAGTTCAGTGATCTGGATCTGCTGATTGTCTGCGATACAGAGCGCGGACATGCCATCGGCACCTGCTTTCTTCTCGATGGCATCGGGTATGATATTTACTGTACATCCTGGGAGGATCTGGAGCAAATGGCGAATTTCGCTCCCCATACCATGGTTTCTCACATCATCGATCCGCAGCTTTTCTATGTGAGAAGTCAAAAGGACCGCGAGCGCTTTCTCTGCCTGCGGGAGAAGGCTGAAAAGATTGCCGCCTCCGCACCGGATGCGGACAGCTTACGGCGCGCCCGGGTTCATGTGGAGAATGGCCGCCGGTTTTTTGGGGATCTGTGCAGGGCCCATACTCTGGGAAAATGCCGGTATCAGGCCGGTCTGCTTCGGGCCGAAATGGCAGCGGCTGTTTTTCAGATGAATAATTCCTATCTGAAGGGGAGTTCCCGGAGGGAGGCGGAGGAAATTGCCTCCCTGCCCTGCAGACCGGATTCCTTTTTAGCCCTGTACCGGGAGCTTCCTGCCCAAAAAAGCCGGGAAGCGATAGAAAAAACGGCCGGGCAGCTGCTCACCTGTGTTCAGAATCTCTGGGAACAGACCGAGCAATCCATTGCGGGCACCGGGGCTCCAAATCCGGCCATCCAGGGGGTTCTGGAGGAATTCCACAGCAATTATGTGAATAAAATAGCGAGGGCCCTGAAGGAAGAGGATGGGCACGCCGCTTTTGATGCTTTGGTTGGGGCACAGAGCTTCTGTAATGAGATGAAAGAGCTCTTTGGTCTCCCGGATTTTGATCTGCTGGAGGATTTCTCCTTTGACAATCTCGGGAGTCTTCCGGAAAAAATGGAGAAAGTGGAGGAAACGTATCGGAAATGCTATGAAGCAGCGGGAATCTCCGTAAAGCAATATCAAACGCTGGCGGATTTCCGGCGGGATTATCTGAAAAAAGAATGAGGGAAAAGGCGGCAGAAAGAGGAGCGCAAATTTTTGCCGCCTTTTAAAAATAATCGTTGACAAAGAAAAAGAGCTGTGCTATAATCTTAAACGTTGTGAGCGATCACAGAAAAGTGAATATGCGAGAGTGGCGGAATTGGCAGACGCGCTAGATTCAGGTTCTAGTGAGCATTACG
>JBJEQH010000137.1:0-2526 GCA_051881655.1 Candidatus Heritagella sp.
AAAATCATTCACCACGACACGCGCCCGGTATCCATGCTCCTTATCCGGATTTTTCCCCCAGATTTACCACCGTCTTTCCCTGCCGTACGGTAAGCGAAGCAAACGGCGCTGCCCCTCCCCATTCATGGGTAATATAGGCTATATACATAGCCGAATAGTAGCACGCATAGCCTATAAAGTGCAATTACAGTGTTTATACTATAATATGGGTACAGCTGAAAGATACAGTTGACTGCATAATAAATATTTTTATGAAGCTTTTGCAGGATGATATATATGGGTGATCAAAATGAAATCTCTAAAGAAAAAAATCAGCATTACACTGGATGAAGAGATTATTCGACAAATTAAAGATTTATCCGAAGAAACCGATCGTTCTTTTTCACAGTTTGTCAATCATATACTCCGGAATTATTTATATAGACGTAATCTTATTCGTTCTCCAAACTCATCAAAAACATAGAAACTTCTTTTATTGTCTTCCCTTCTCCACATATTTATGGTGCATAGACTTACACTGGGGCCAATACCTTGCTTTTCCTGCCGTTTTGTGGTACGGTAGAGCATGAAAACAACGCAGAAGGAGAGATTTCCCATGGGTTCTTCCCCCGGTTCATCCTTTTCCCGGCGCCTGCGGGAGGCGCTGGAAAGCTCCGTCTATAATACCAGCACCCTGGGGGCGAAGCTGGGGCTGTCGCGGCAGACCATCAGTGCGTATCTGACCGGGGCGCGTGTTCCCAAGGAGCCCACCCTCCGGGCCCTGGCGGAGGTTCTGCGGGTAAGTGACCAGTGGCTGATGGGGAAAGACGTTCCCCGTGCCCGGCTGGATCCGGCCGATATTCTGGCGGCCCCCGGCCTTGGGACGGCCCCCGCCGTGCAGAAAAAGCCCCTTCTCCCCATGCAGGACCCCGCCCTGCCCGTTCCGGAGTTCTGTCCGTGCGACGTAACCCTCCTATGCCCGGATGACAGTATGCAGAACGAACGGCTGCGCAAAGGGGATATGCTGTACATCCGCCTGACCCCCCACATAGAGAACGGCCAGCTCGCCGCTGTACAGGTGGGAAACACGGTGCTGATCCGCCGCTGGTACCGAAAGGGGAGCGCCATCCTGCTGCAAAGCGGACATCCGGCTTTTCCCCCGCTTCTTTTCTCCGGCGACGAACGGGACGGCCTGCGTCCCATCGGCATCGTCACCGGCTTTACCGCCCGTTTTGACTGAACAAAAGCCCTCTCCAGATTTTCGGAGAGGGCTTTTTCGTCACATGGGCCGGTCGATCTGAATGACCGTCTGATAGCGCGGATCCATCTGCTCCATCCGCTTCTGAATTTCCCGCCGCAGGACCGGCAGCTCTTCGCTTTTATACCGATAGGGAACCACCAGATCAAACACCACATTGATGCGGTTTTTTCCATCCACCACCCGCAGATCGTGCAGCTTCAGCTCGCTGTCCAGCTTTTGCAGCACCGCACAGGCCTGCTCATGGATCGTATCCGTCTTCTCGTCACCGATCAAAATGGGATCCATATGGATGACCAGAATCACGCCGGTTTCCTGATACACGCGCTTTTCCGCCGCGTCGATCTCCTCGTGCATGGCAAAGATATCCCCGTTGCCCGGCACCTCGGCGTGGAGCGAGGCCAGCATGCTGCCTGCGCCGTAGTTGTGGATGACCAGATCATGTACGCCGACAATGCTGGGAGCCTCCATCACCAGGGCCCGCAGGGTCTCGGCCAGCTGGGGATCAGCCGCCTGCCCCAGAAGGGGATCCAGCGTATCCCGGGCGGAGGAAATCCCCGACCACAGGATAAACAGGGCCAGCAGAATTCCCACATAGCCGTCCACCGGCCAGCTGACATACTGCCCCACAATCATCCCCACGATCACCAGCGAGGTGGCCGCCACATCGTTCAGGCTGTCCCGCATGACGGCTGTCAAGACCGGCGAGTCGATCCGCTGGCCCAGATTACGGTTAAACAGGCCCATCCACAGCTTTACCAGCAGCGAGGCCGCCAGGATGCCCATGAGGATCCAGCTGAATCCCGTCTCCGTCGGGTGCAGAATTTTGTCCACCGAGGTCTGCAGAAATTCCACGCCCACCATCAGGATTAAGAACGAGACGATCAACCCGGCGATGTACTCGGTGCGCCCGTGGCCAAAGGGGTGTTCCTCATCCGCTTCCTTTCCCGATACCCGGAAGCCGATCACCGAAACCAGCGAGGACAGCCCGTCGGACAGGTTGTTAAAGGCATCGGCCGTGATGGACACACTGGCCGTGAGGGTACCGATGATAAATTTCAGTGCGAACAGAAACGCATTGCACACAATTCCCGTCATACCGGACAGAACGCCATAGCGCTGCCGGACGGACGGATCTTTCGTTTCCCCGGCACGGGGAACAAAATGGCGGATCAGAAAATTGGTCATAAAAATTGCCTCCCGCAATTGGATGTATCCCGGCTTTTTCTCCGAAACCACTCCGGTTACATATGCCGTATAGTGTAGCACGAACGAAAAAAACTTTCAAT
>JBJEQH010000138.1:0-11280 GCA_051881655.1 Candidatus Heritagella sp.
GAAGAACAGTACATACCAGATCTGCTCAAAGAGCCGCAGGCAATTGTATGGGCTGATTTGGAAAAGGTGGAAGACATTATTCAGGCAGAGGATCGAAACGAGAGGAAATTGACGTTCCGAGTAACGGAAACAGCCCGGGGAGATTGGAAGCCGGGGGATACGTTGGTTCTGCGAACTTACAAAAATGGTGAATATGAGACGATTCGACACAGAAACACCTGGATAGGTTCGGAAGAATCTTGGTGGACACGTGGAGCCGGAAGGGTTTTGCTGCTGCGTTGGGACGAAGGAGAGTGGAAGCTGTGGAATACGCCATATGACTCCGTACACCCCATCGATGACCATGAACGGATCGATTGGTTCCGATTCCGTTTTGATAAAGGTGTGACCGGTGGAATCCGGTATTGGAAGGAAGTCGTCGAATACTGTCAGGAAGGGGAAAATAAATGAAAACAGGATGCATGGGAAAAAGCATCCCTGCCGGACCTGAATCCAGCTTCCTGATACGGGGAGAATGAGAGGAAGAGCCTTTCTGCCGGACGGAAACGTGAAAGAAAAGAAAAAACAGAGCGGGCCCGGTTCCTTTTTGGAACCGGGCCCTGCTTTTTACAGGCCGCGGCGGCGGAAAAGCCGCCAGACACGGGTGACAAAGCGAAAAACGGCGGGGTAGGGGATATAGTCAAACTCCCCGGCGTAATTGACAATTTCGCCGCGGAAACCGCGCTTAAAGCGGTAGACCCCGTAATTCGGGTGGGTTTCATCGAAATAATAGGGGATGCCCTGAAAATCGTACAGCCGGTCACCGCTCTCCAACGCCCAGCGGATCATTTCCCATTGCAGCAGATAATTGGGCATGCATTCCCGGTGGAGAGAGGTGGAGGCGCCGTACACATAACAGGTGCGTCCGGCATACTGCACGGCGATGGCCCCTGCCAAAGGGATTCCCTGGTACTCGCACAGATATAGCCGGGCATGCTCTCCCAGGGCGGTCAGCATCCGCTGAAAATAGGTGCGGGACCGGGTTTGAAAATGATCCCGTGCGCCGGTCTCCTCCATCAGGCGGCAGAAATCGTCCAGCCGCTCGCAGCCATACGGCCGGCAGGTCATGCCCTTGCGCATGGCCAGACGGATGTTATAGCGCCATTTGGGGTGGAACGAGGCAAAAACCTCCTCCTCCGTGCGGCCCGAGAGGGGCAGCACATACTGGCTGCGGCACTGAATCAGCTGCTCATTGCGGCGGTGCGCCGTAAAGGAAAAGCCCGCCCGCCGCAGCTTTTCAATGGAGGGCGCGTCATCCTCCGGAATCATGGGGTCCATTTTAAACAAAAACGCGCGGTGCCGCCGGCACAATTCCCGGATGGAACCGGTCAATCGTCCCAGTACCTCCTCGTCCTCCAGATAGTTTCCCACCGGGCCGCGGGGCGCGTACAGAAACGAAAAGGGAAAAAGCGGAATTTTCCGGATCAACACCTGCATGGCCGTGCAGACGGCGCCTGTTTCGTCCCGCAGCAGAATCCGCTCGCAACCCCACTGGCTTTTCACCTGCGCCCACCGGTTGCTCTGCATAAAAGAGCCCTGCGGGTGGTGGGCTATAAACGATTCATAACAAGAGGTCTCCTCTTCTTCCCCGGCAGCGGTTCCCACGGGTTCACCCACTGTGCTGTACATATGTTTTTCCTCCCCTTTTTCCTATACGGTGCTCTCAGTGTAGCGGAAACGGGGACAAGGAGTACGCAGGGAAGTGTAAAATTTTCGAAAAAGCGGGATTTACGGGAAAAGAGGGAGCAGAACGGTGACCAGCACCTCGGCAGTGCCGCACAGTACCATAACCAGAATGGGGTTCCACTTGCGCCCGCGCAGCAGATAAAGGGCAGCGGCAAAGTAGAGGACGGCGCGCAGATCCACATTCTCTGTGGCAAGGGAGAAGACGCCATCCACAAAAAAGGCGGACAGCAGGATGCCCAGCCCCGCCGCCGCAATCATCGAGACCACCGCCGGGCGCAGGGACTGCAGTGTGCCCTGTAAGAGCGGCAGACTGCGGTAACGGGTATACAAAGCCGCCAGCAGAGTGACCAGAAGGCAGGAGGGCAGCACGCACCCCAACGTGGCGGTTACGGCCCCCAGCGGACCGGCCATGCGCATCCCCACGAAGGTGGCGGCATTGATCGCGATGGGGCCGGGAGTCATCTCGGCAATGGTGACCAGATCGCTGAACTCCCCGGCGGTCAGCCAGGCGTGCAGCGTGACGGCCTGCTCCTGAATCAGCGGCATGGCGGCATACCCTCCGCCAAAGCTGAAAGCGCCAATCTGCAGAAAGCTGAGGAACAGTTCCCAGTAAATCACGGCTTGGCCTCCTTCCGCCTATGGTACCAGGTGCGCACAAGGCCGAAAGCCGCCGCGCCCAGTATCAGAAGAACCACGTTGACATGGAAAAAGTAGTTCAGCACAAAGCAGGCGATCATCAGCAGAATGGAGAGGAGATCCCGGCCCTTCACAATTTTTTCGCCCATGTCCACCACCACCGAGGCGATCACCGCGCCCACACCGGCCCGCATACCCCGCAGCAGGGCCGCCACATAGGGGTTGCTGCAGAATGCCTGATATCCCAGGGAAATCACACTGAGCAGCAGCAGCGGCGGCAGAATGGCCCCCAGAACGGAGACCAGCACGCCGGGGACACCGCACAGCTTGTATCCCACCAGAATGGCGCCGTTCACCGCGATGGGACCGGGGGAGGACTGGGCGATGGCCACCAGATCCAGCATCTCGTTTTCCTCGATCCAGTGCAGGTCATCCACAAATTTGTCCTTGAGCAGGGTGATAATCACATACCCGCCCCCAAAGGTGAAAGCGCTGAGGTACAGGGTGGAGAAAAACAGTTTTTTTAATATGGCGCCCTTTTTCGGCGTTGGGTCCGGCATACGATTTCTTCCTTTCCGTATAGATTCAGTTATTCTTTTCTGTTTTCAGCATACACCTTCTTTACATATATGTAAAATTGTATTATTTTATAAAATATATAAGGAAAACTGATGAAAAGGGGGAAGCGAGCTATGACTCTGCGCCATTTGCGGATTTTTGCCGAAGTTTTCCGCCAAAATAATATGTCAGAGGCCGCCCGGCAGTTGCATCTAACCCAACCGGCGGTCAGTATGGCTATTCGGGAGATGGAGGATTTTTATGGGGTACGGTTATTTGACCGGCTGTCCCGGCGGCTGTATCCCACCGGACAGGGAAAGACGATGTATGAGTACGCGGTTCCGCTGCTCAGCCTGTTTGACGAGATGGAAACACGGATGAAAACGTCCGGCGGGCCGCAGGTCCTCCGGGTGGGGTCCTCGATCACCATTGGCAGCTTTTTCATGCCGGTCTTTGTAAAGGAGTTCGCCCACCGCAGCCCGGAGGTACAGGTGCAGGTACAGGTGCGCAATTCGGCGGAAATTGAGACGGCGCTGGTGGGCGGCGAACTGGATTTTGCCCTGATCGAGGGGCGGGTAAAAAGCCCGTCCCTTCACAGCGAGCCCTTTCTGCCGGACCGGCTGTGCCTGCTGGCGCCGCCGGACCATCCGTTGTGCGGCAGGAAAGACCTGACCGTAGAAGAAGTGGCGGCTTATCCCTTTGTGATGCGGGAACCGGGCAGCGCCAGCTGGGCCATTTTGCAGGAGGTGATGAACCTCCAGGGCTGCACCGCCCGGATTGTGTGGGACAGTGTGAGCAACCGCGCCGTACTGCAGGCGGTGGCCGCCGGAGTGGGGCTCTCCCTTTTGCCCGAGCGCCTGGCGCAGGAGGCGCTTGCGCAGAAAAAGGTGTGCAGGCTCGGACTGGATCTGCCGGCCTTCTCCCGGAATTTTCTGATTTTGTACCACCGCAATAAATTCCTCACGCCGGCGATGACCGCGTTTTTCGATATGGTCCGCGCCTGGCAGGAATGAGGGAGAAAATGAATTTTTTGACGGGACTTGACAGGGAGGCAAAAAGGGGTATAATGGGAGGAAACAAAAAAAGGAGAATTTGTTTCCACTATGAGGGAGAAAATCATCGAGGAATCCATCCAAAGCCTGCATCGGGAAGGGCTGCGCTTTTCAGTGGATACGCTGGCCGAGCGGCTGCATGTCTCGAAAAAGACCATCTATAAATACTTTCCCACGAAAGAGGCTCTGGCCCTTGCCATGTACGAGCGGTATTACGAGAAACTGCAGGAGGCGGTGGAAACTATCCTCCGGGAGCCGGAAGACGGCGGTGACCGGCTGCTGTTGTGCTACTTTGATTCGGCCGTTATGGTCCGCGGGGAGATTTTTAATAAGTATGCCCTGAACCGTGCCGTGGGAAGCTTTGCCCGGAAAAAGCACGGGGAAATCTGGCAAAAGATCCGGCCCCGGCTCTGCTTTGCGATGGAGGAACAGGAGGCGCAGGCGTACGGCCTGATTGTGGACGGGGCGTTTGACAGGGCCATCGGCCAGGGGATGGATCCTGGTCGGGTGGTTCAGATGCTGAGAAGAATGGAGGAGCCCAAAGGATGATCGAAGTTCTGCGTGTATTTGCCATACTGTGTGTGGCTTTTGTTATGGGGAAGCTGGTGGCCAGGGTCCGCCTGCCCGCCATCCTCGGCTGGCTGATCGCGGGGGTTGTTTTCGGCCCCTATCTGGCAGGAGTTGTCACCCTGGATATAATGGACACAACCGGGTACAAAATCGCCATCAAGGCGTTCGAGTGCTTTGCGGGCGTGATGATCGGAAAAGAGATTCTCTTCAGGGAACTGGCCAAAACGGGCAAACAGATTCTGGGGATCACGTTTATCCAGTCGATCGGCACGTTTGTGGTGGTTTCGCTGGTATTTGCCGTGGTATTCTGGTTTATGGGGATCCCGCTGTACCTGGCCCTCATTTTCGGGGGGATCGCTCTGGCAACGGCCCCGGCGCCGGCTCTCTCCATTGTCAACGAATATCACACCCACGGGCCGGTCACGAAAACCCTGATTCCTCTGGCGGCATTGGATGATGTGATCGGCGTGGTTGTATTCTTTACGGTGATTTCGGTGGTCAGCGCGGTCAAAGGGACCGAATCCGAATCCGTCGGGATGATTCTTCTGTCGGTACTCCTCCCCTTTGTCATCGGGATCGGCATGGGATGGATTGCCTCGCGGATTCTGAAACGTATCCAAGGGGAAACCGGGGCGTTTATTCTTTTTCTCCTGTTTCTCTGCCTCTCCGCCGTGACCGGAATTTTGACGGACTGGTTCCTCTTCCACGCCTGGAAACTGAATTATATTCTGATCGGAATGTCCTTCAGCGCGGCCGTGGTCAATGGGGTGCCGGCGGAGAAAATGGAGCCGCTGCTGAAAAAATACAATCCGATTCTCAGCCTTTCGCTGGTGCTGGTCATTGTCAATCTGGGGATGCCCCTTGACTACCGGCTGATAGCCAGCGCGGGACTGTTCACCGTCCTCTATATGGTTTCCCGCGCCGTCGGAAAAATCGGGGGTGCCTATGTGGGAGGAAAAGTGACCGGGGCGCCGGAGACGGTGACGAAATACCTGGGCTTTACGCTGCTCCCGCACTCGGGGGTTTCTCTGGTGTTCACCGGGATTGCGGCCACAACTCTGAATGGGATTGACCCATCGCTGGCCGCAATGATTCAGGGGACGATTGTGGCCGCCGCGATTATCAATGAGATCATCGCGGTGCTGGTGGCCAAATACGCATTTGTGCGGGCCGGCGAGATCGGGGAAGAAGCTCCGGGCAGAAAGTCTGCCCGGAGAGAATAACGCCGCCCTATGGCGGCCGAAAAAAACAGGCGGTGCCCGCGATAAACGGGACACCGCCTTTCTTAAGTCGGGATATAAGAACATCCCCGTTTTATGGGGAAGGGCCTGTTCCATGGAGACGATCACTTCATGCCCATGCGGCCCGAAAGAGCTCAGCTGTCAGCGGAGAATACGGAAAACCTGATATTTCAGGGCTTTTGCACACAGGGTAAACTCGGTAACAGGCTGTTCTTCCTTCAGCGTGGTATAAACCTCCCAGCTGATGGCGCCGGTTCCGTCGACACCGCCCCGGGAAGGAAGAATGGTCTCGTTCGTCAGGATATCACGCAGTCCCTGTACGGTGCCGTTGACCACAACGGTGTATTCATCGCTGGTTTTCTCAAAATTCTGGACGATAAACGTGTCATTGTCATAGACAAACAGTGACAGCATGGACCGCCCTTTCAGGCGGACAGGGATATCCTGCCCCATTATTTTGCGAAGGGTATTCAGTACATCCGGCGGCAGTGCATACAGGTCTTCGGGATTCTCCGGGAGATTCAGAATGTACAGAATGCCATTCATCCCCTTGCATCCGATCAGAAGCGGGAAACGGTTTTTCCCGCTGATTCCCTGAATCAGATCTTCTGTATCAAGAAGACCGGATTCGATCTGCATAAAGGAGACGGGGCGGCGGCTGTAGGAGACAGCCGTGGGTTCTTTATTCCAGGAGTCCCGGCAGGTGAAGGCATCCACAGAGACTTTTTTGTCCGTGCAATAGATATCCACCAGATCTTCCGCGCCTTTGCCCTGCAGAGCGCGGTACAGCTGTGCGGTCATAATGACATTTCCGCCCCGGTTCAGCGTTCCCCATATTTTGGGAATCAGGCCGCTGTCGTAGCGGGCATGTTCGGTCAGAAAAACGGTGGAGGCATTTTCCGGGTACTGGGGGACCATTTCAACCGGCACACCCACCATGCCCAGGAAATTATGGACATAGCTCTCCCCAAAGGAGACAGACGGCCGGTAACTCGCCACACCCAGCGGATCGCCCAGTTTGTCATAGAAGGTATCGATACGGTCAAAGGAGTATCCCGGAATCATGGAGCGCATGCCAAACAGGGTTTCTTTTCCGTCCACCTTGAAGGATTCTACCAGAAAACCAAAGGTCCACAGGGTGACTTCCTCGGTCTTCGCAAACAGGGTCAGATCAAACTGATGGCCATAATGATCCCATGTGCCGGGATTCATGGGATCGACCCAACCGCCTTCCATGTGGCCCGGGTACACATGATGCAGGTAACGCATGATGTTATAGCTCTGATACGCCTGCAAATGCTGGGTGGTAATTTCCGGGTCGCGGGTTTCTGTCCCGGCATAAATGCCGTCGAAGAACCTGGGGCCGGCATCCAGATTATATCCCGCCATATGGTACTGCTCATACCAGTTGGGGTATTTCAGGACAAAATGAATGTGGGGGTTGGCCTCCCGGGCGGGTTTCATGACCAGATTTTCATAAACATCGCTCATGGTTTTCAGCCGGTACTCAGTCCAGGACAAATTCCCTTTGGCGGCCTGGCAGCGCGGACATTTGCAGTTGAACATGAACAGATCGTCCAGAATGAATTCATCAAACAAAGCGGCGCTGCGGCGAACCAGGTCCGCCAGTTTCTGCCGTTCGGCCTCATCACTGTAGCAGAAACAGCCAAGCCGGTCTGTGGGCTTGGCCACAAAGGCCATCAGCCCTCCGGCGATCTGAATCCCTTTGCCGGCGAAAAAGTCGCAGGCCCGCTGAATACGGTCCGGATCTACGAAGACACCGCCGCGGAAGGTTTCAATATAAATCTTGGTGAAAGGGATGTGATCGTGTATTAGCGCGAAGGCTTTTTCCATGTACGCATCGTCGTAGATACGCTCCATATCATCCAGATCAAAATAGACGGCAACGCGGAAATTTTTGTAAGCCATATGGGTGGTCTCCTTTCATACGGCGGAATAAACGGCTGTGCTCATTCCATCGAGACGATTACTTCCACCTCACACAGAACGCCCAGCGGCAGTGCCTTGACGGCTACACAGCTGCGGGCCGGTTTGCCGGTGAAATACGCACCGTATACCTGGTTGAAAGCGGCAAAATCATTCATGTCGGCCAGGAAGCAGGTGGTTTTTACCACATCGGTGTAGGTGCGGCCCGCTTCCTTCAGAATTTCGCCGATGTTTTTCATCACCTGTTCGGCCTGGCCGGTGATATCGGTGGCCAGAACCTTTCCCTCACTGGGGACGATCGGAACCTGTCCGGAAACAAACATCAGATTTCCGGCGATAATCGCCTGGGAATAAGGACCGATAGCGGCGGGGGCATTTTGGGTAGATATTACTTTCAGCATAACGAATTTCCTCCTTTTCATTGCGGAAGCCTGATGGCAGCCCTGCATCTGCAGGGAGTATTTTCTCCTATTCTATCATGTTTCTCCATATTTTCAACCGATAAACGCCCGGGTGTGAAAAATTCCGGCCGGGGATGCCTTTTCCCACGGGAAAAAATATGGTATAATCGCAGCAGTACAGGCCGGTGCAAAAACAGACCGGCCAATTTATCAGGAGAGGAAGACAGCCTGTATGCTGACACCGTCGAAGAAAAAATTTATTGAATTTATGATGAGCGCGGATGTACTCCGTTTTGGCCAGTTTGTAACCAAGAGCGGCCGTCATACCCCCTATTTCGTCAATACCGGCAATTACAAAACCGGGCTGCAGAGCTCGATGCTGGGCAGTTTTTATGCCGAATTGATCCACGAGACCGTGGGCGATGCATTTGACGCCATGTTTGGCCCGGCCTATAAGGGAATTCCGCTGGTGACTGCCTGCTCCGGCGCGCTGGCCCGGGAGTACGGCGTGGACAAGCCCTTTTTCTTCAACCGCAAAGAGGCCAAGGATCACGGCGAGGGCGGCAGTATCGTCGGGTATAAACCCCAGGACGGCGACCGCGTGATTATTATTGAGGACGTGATTACGGCCGGTACCGCCATTCGCGAGACCATGCCCGTGCTGCAGAGCTGCGCGAAGGTCTGTGTGCCGGATATGTTTATCTCGGTCAACCGCTGCGAAGTGGGACAGACCCCCGGAAAAACCGCAGTGATGGAAGTGAAAGAGGAATTCGGCATCAACGTACATGCTCTGGTGACGGTGCAGGATATCCATGAATATCTGCAGCAAACCGGAAAATTTGCGGACCTGCTGCCCATGATGGAAGCCTATATGAGAGAATACTGCGTGTTTGAATAAGCGCGGCCGTGTTTTGGGAAGACAAAGGGGGGAAGACGGTGATCCGGAATCTGGTTTTCGATATGGGGAACGTCCTTCTTGAATATCGCACCGCCCGAACGCTCGCCCGCTATTTCTCCGGGGACGAGGACAGGACCCTCATTGACCGGGAATTGTTCAACGGACCGGAATGGGTGCAGGCCGACCTGGGAAACTGCACGGAAGAAGGATTGTTTCAGGGGGTTTCCAGGCGGGTGCCGCAGCGGCTGCATGCGGCTTTGCAGGATTGCATTCATGGGTGGCATGCGGACATGATTCCCATGCCCCAGTCCCAGCGCTTTGTGGCCGAGATGAAGGAAAAGGGCTATGGCCTGTATGTTCTCTCCAATGCAAGCCCGCTGTTCTACGAATACTTCCCTCATTTTGGAGATATCGGAGTTTTTGATGGGATGGTGGTCTCCTGCGATTATCACGTGATCAAGCCGGATGAGAGAATTTACCGGATTCTTCTGAAGAAATTCCGTCTGAAGCCGGAAGAGTGCCTGTTTTTTGATGACCGGCCTGAAAATGTGCTGGGGGCCCGAAAAGCCGGAATGAACAGCGAGGTCTTTTCCGGGGATTGGGAAAATCTGCGCCGTACCTATCAGCTGTGAACAGAAAATAAAAAGAGGGCCCCTTTTACAAAAGGGGCCCTTTTTGTTTCAGGAAAAGGAGAAAATCCAATGAAAATCGAGCATGCGGCATTGTACGCCGAAAACCTGGAAAAAGAAAAGGAATTTTTCTGCCGGTATTTTGGGGCCGGAGCGTCCTCCCTCTATCACAATCCGAAGACGGGCTTCTCTTCTTATTTCCTCACTTTTGAAGCAGGCGCCCGGCTGGAGATTATGCACATTGATTCCGCAGAGAGGCAGGAGGCCGGCAAAAAGAGAGTGGGATACGATCATCTGGCCTTTTCTCTCGAAAGCCGGGAAGAGGTGGAAGCACTGACCCGGCGGCTGTCGGAGGATGGGTATCCGGTGCTCAGCGGTCCGCGCGTGACGGGCGACGGATATTTTGAGAGCTGTATAGCCGATCCGGAGGGAAACCGGGTGGAAATTACGGTATCCCCGTGAAAGAATCCGCGGCCTTGCCGGAAGGAAGCGGAAAAAAGAAAAAAACCTGCCGATTACTCGGCAGGTTTTTGGTGGACGTTAACGGACTCGAACCGCTGACCCTTCGCACGTCAAGCGAATGCTCTACCAGCTGAGCTAAACGTCCATACGCTGACAGCTTTATTATTATACATGGAAAAAGGAGAAAAAGCAAGAAGATTTTTCAGTTTTTTCAAAAAAATTTTCGGGAGAAAGCACCAAAAAAATGGGGAAAAGGCAGAGGCGGCTATTCCTTTGCGAAAAAATGGCGTTTTGCCTTGCGCGGGGCCCGTTCCCATGGTATTCTTAAAGAACGCGAAAACCCAAAAGCAGTGCCGCAGCCAGCGGCGCGAAACGGAGGTTATACGAGGATGAAAGCAACTGAAAAGACGATGGAAAAAATTGTGAACCTGTGCAAAAACCGCGGGTTCGTATATCCGGGCTCGGAGATTTACGGCGGCCTGGCCAATTCCTGGGACTACGGCCCCCTGGGTGTCGAGCTGAAGAACAATATCAAAAAAGCCTGGTGGAAGAAATTCGTGCAGGAGAACCCCTATAATGTGGGGCTGGATGCGGCCATTCTGATGAATCCGCAGACCTGGGTGGCATCGGGCCATCTGGGCGGCTTCTCAGATCCGCTGATGGACTGCCGCGAGTGCCACGAGCGTTTCCGTGCCGATAAACTGATCGAGGACTGGTGCGCCGAAAACGGCTTTACACTGGAAAAGCCCATCGACGCCTTTACCCAGCAGGAAATGGCGGCCTTTATTGAGGAGCATCAGATTCCCTGCCCCACCTGCGGCAAGCACAACTTCACCGATATCCGCCAGTTCAACCTGATGTTTAAAACCTTCCAGGGCGTGACCGAGGATGCGAAGAATACCGTGTATCTGCGCCCCGAAACGGCCCAGGGCATCTTTGTGAACTTCCCCAATATCCAGCGCACCACCCGCAAGAAGCTGCCCTTTGGCGTGTGCCAGATCGGAAAGAGCTTCCGCAATGAGATCACTCCCGGCAACTTTATCTTCCGCATCCGTGAATTTGAGCAGATGGAATGTGAGTTCTTCTGCAAGCCCGGCACGGATCTGGAGTGGTTCCAGTACTGGCGCTCTTTCTGCCGCGACTGGCTGCTGAATCTGAACA
>JBJEQH010000139.1:0-11211 GCA_051881655.1 Candidatus Heritagella sp.
AGGGTGAACACCCCCTCGATCCGCCCGTTCTCCACACAGACATGGCACTGCCCCTTTTCCATATCGGCCCGCACCCGCTCCGGCTGGGGATACGCCCCGGCCCACTGGGTGGGGTTGCCGGTCTGCTTCATGTAGCGCTTGGCCTGCCCGTACAGGGCCAGAATGGCGGGCAGGTCTTCGGTTTTCGCGATTCGTATCTGCACAGGGGTTTTCCTCTCTTTCGCTTATTCTCCGCCGCAGAACACCTTTCATAAAGTCCTTTCCGGGGAAACAGGACCGGGGAAAGGCAGCGTTTTTTTCATTACAGCACAAAAAGCCCCAAAAGGCAAGGAATTTTTCCGGCGGCGGGCGCCTGCCGGAAAAGGAAGCCGGAATCGGACGCTCTCATACCTTGTCTTTCCGGAAGGTTTGTGGTATAATAAAAAAGATCCGAAAAGGATCCAATTTTTTTGTTTTTGTGAGGTGAGAATATGGACACTGGCAATAGCGGCCGAAGTACGGACACGGTTTTCATGACAGAACAGGATCCTCCCGGCGCTGTGCCGCCGTCTGTATTCTGATTTTTACTGTGCGGGGATTCCCCGGCAGTTTTTCCGTATGAGAACCATTGTCCTTTTCCAAAACCGGCCCTTCACCGGCACCGTACAGGTGCGGGAAAACCGGCCTTTCGTTTTCGGAAGGCCGCTTTCGGCAGCCAAACCGTTTTGGAAGCAGCGGCAATGGGTTTTTTGCGCCCATTTTTCCGCCGTTTCCCTGCGCGCTGCCATTTTGATTCAGGCAAAGGAGGAAACGAGCAATGGCCGCAGAAATCATGGCCCCCATGGGGCACCCCGATTACAAAAGTGAAATTGCCGGGATTATCCGCAGCAGCCTGGCCCCGAAACTGAAAAAAGAGCGGATCCTCGGCTATCACGAGAACGACATCGCCGCCGCCCTGTCCCTGCTGACCCCGGACGAGCGCAGCAAATTTTACAACATTCTGGATATCGACAGCCTCGCTGAGGTTCTGGAGTACGCCGACGGGCTGTATGATTATCTGGAAGAGATGAACATGAAAAAGAGGATCGAGATCCTCTCCCGCCTGGAAACCCCGACCGTGGTGGAGTATTTAAAGGGGATCGGGAAAAAAGAGCGCAGCTCCATTATCGCGCTGATGGCCGATGACGCGAGAAGCGAGATTTCGCTGCTGGCCTCCTTCGATGAGGACGAGATCGGCAGCAAAATGACCACCAATTATATCCGCATCACCAGCGGGATCAGCGTGCGGCAGGCCATGCGCGAACTGGTGGACCAGGCCGCCGAGAACGACAATATTTCCACGCTGTATGTGGTGGATTCCGACGGCGTGTACTACGGCGCCATTGATTTAAAGGATCTGATTATCGCAAGGGACGGCACCGCGCTGGAAGAAATCACCCGGACGTCGTACCCCTATGTCTACGCCAGCGAGCTGATCGAGGACTGCATCGAGCGCATCAAGAGCTATTCCGAGGACTCGATCCCCGTGCTGGGCGAGGACAACACCTTAAAGGGCGTGCTGACCGCCCAGGATATCACCCAGATGAGCGATGACGAGATCAGCGAGGACTACGCGAAGCTGGCCGGTCTGACGGCCGAAGAGGATCTGCAGGAGCCCCTTGGCAAGAGCCTTCACAAGCGCCTGCCCTGGCTGGTGATTCTGCTGGGACTTGGGCTGGTGGTCTCCAGTGTGGTGGGCCTGTTCGAGCGCGTGGTGGAGGGCCTGACGCTGATTATCTGCTTCCAGTCGCTGGTGCTGGATATGGCCGGCAACGTGGGCACCCAGTCGCTGGCCGTGACCATCCGCGTACTGATGGATGACGAGTGGCTGACGGCCCGGCAGAAACTCCATCTGGTGGGAAAAGAGGCGCGGGTCGGCCTGTGCAACGGCGCCATTTTGGGGGCGCTTTCCTTCGGGCTGATCGGGCTGTATCTGCTCCTTTTCAAAGCCCAGCCCGCCGCCCTGGCGTTTTCCGTCTCGTTCTGTACCGGAGCCGCCCTATTGATCGCCATGGTGCTGTCCAGCCTGTCCGGCACCGTCGTGCCCATCCTGTTTAAAAAGATGAAGATCGACCCCGCCGTCGCCTCGGGCCCCCTGATCACCACCATCAACGACCTGGTGGCCGTGGTGACCTACTATGGGCTGGCGTGGCTCCTGCTGATCCAGGTGATGCACCTGTAACCGGGGCCCCTGTTTTTTCAAAGCAAACCGCGCCGGATGTCCTGTGTGTTTCCACAGAACATCCGGCGCGGTTTTTCTGCAGTTTTTTCGCAAAAATCCGCTCTCAGCCCCTGCCGGCCTCCTCCCGGCTCTTTTCCAGCAGAACATTGGGAATGGAGTTTTTCAGAATCAGCAGGATGTACCGGATCAGCTCCTCCCGTTCGCGGCCTTCGCTGCCCCGGAAATAGTTGATGAGCATACCGGCCAGTGCTTCGGTATAAAACGTGGTCAAAAAGTCTGTGAAACCCTCCTCCACCGTCACGCCGATCTCCCCCGCCACGCTGTCGATCACGGAATGTACCACGCCGTACAGATCCGTCAGGAAAAACCGCTTCATTTCGTCCCGGCCCATGGAGTCATAGGCGCAGTTGATGATGTGCTTGTTATCGTCCACATAATCCATCACAAAGGCAAGGGCTTCTTCCGGGTTTACCATCAGATCAAAGTTTTTGACAACCTCTATGGTCTCCTGCTCCAGCATCCATTTCAGCAATGCATAGATATCCGGAAAGTGATAGTAAAAGGTTTTCCGGTTCACGCCGCAGTCACTGATAATCTCGCTGATCGTGATTTTGGAGAGCGGCTTTGTCCCCATGATTTTCTTCAGGGATTCCGCCAGCATTTTCTTTGTATTGAAAGATGTAACCTCGTGTTTCATATGGATCCTCCCGGCTGCCGGGTCCCCCCGGGTCAAATTTTCCCTCTCTCATTATACTCGGGACCGCCAAATCTTCAAGGGGAAATCCGGTCAGTTGTCCGGCAAAAATTTCCTCCCGGATTTACCGGACAACTCCCTCCCTTTTGTCCCGAATTCCCCCAATCCCGGCCGACTTGCCCGTTTTTGTACCCGCCGGACCGCTATATAATACAGAGGAAAAGCGATATATCCGAACAGAGGAGAGGATACGGATGATCCGAAGAATCTACCGCATTCAGATGCACACCCCCCTTGGCAGCCGGCCCGGAACCATGGAAGTGCTGATTGAAAAAAACACCGTCCGGGGGTATCTGGACATTCTCAGGCACCTGGAACCGTTCGAGGGCAGCATTGACGAAAATGGCCGCTGCCGGATCCGCGGGATCCTGGTCACGCTGCTCAGCCGGATTCCCTATACGGCCACCGGCCGTATCACCCCGGACGTCCTGGATTTATCGCTGCGGGGCGGGCAGAACCGCTTCCCGGTACGGGGAACCGTTTGCCGGGAGGAGCCGGACCGCCCCCCATTCATTCAACAATAGAAAAAGGAGTGTGAGTGCCTGTGAGTGAACAGCCGTCCAAGAAAGAAAACCCTTTTATGAAAAAACTCGCCACGTTCATCGTGGACAAACGCCAGCTGTTTTTCCTGCTGACGGTGATCGGTCTTGTTTTCTCCGTGATTTCCCAGAGCTGGGTCCAGGTGGAAAACGAGCTCTCCGAGTATCTCCCCGATGATTCCGAGGCCCGCCAGGGCCTGGATGTGATGGAGGACCAGTTCATCACCTACGGCAGCGCCCGGGTGATGGTTGCCAACATCTCCCTGGAGCGGGCCGAAGAGCTGCGGGACGAGCTCTCCGAACTGGAGGGCGTGCAGAGCATTTCCTTCGACAAAGACGAGGATTACAAGGATGTGTCCGCCCTGTACACCGTCACTTTTGATTACGCCGACAGTGACGACCGGTGCCTGGAGGCGCTGGACCGGGTGAAGGAGGCCGTGGCGGGGGAAGACGTCTTTTTGTCCACCGACCTGGGGGACCAGCAGGCCGAATTCCTGAGCAGTGAGGTCAGCACCATCATGGTATGGGTGGCGGTCATCGTCATCCTGGTGCTGTGCCTGACCTCTCAGACCTGGGCAGAGGTTCCGGTGCTGCTGCTGACGTTCGTCATCGCCATGATCCTGAATCTGGGCACCAATTTCCTGCTGGGAAAAATCTCGTTCGTGTCCAATTCCGTGACCAGCATTCTGCAGCTGGCCCTGTCTCTGGACTATGCGGTCATCCTGTGCAACCGCTTTAAGGAGGAACACGAAACCCTTCCTCTGCGCGAAGCCGTGATTGCCGCCCTGAGTAAGGGCATTCCGGAAATCGGCGCCAGCAGCCTGACCACCGTCGGCGGACTGGTCGCCATGATGTTCATGCAGTTTAAAATCGGGCCCGATATGGCCATCTGTCTGATCAAATCCATCCTGTATGCACTGCTGTCCGTGTTTGTCGTCATGCCGGGCCTGCTGATGCTGTTCGGCCCGCTGATGGAAAAAACGGCGCACCGCTCGTTTATCCCCAAAATTCCCTTTGTGGGAAAATTCGCCTATGCCACGCGGCGCATCGTTCCGCCGCTGTTTCTGGTGGTGCTGGTGGCGGCCTTCCGTCTCTCATCCGGCTGCCCCTACGCCTACGGCTACAGCCTTCTGGATACGCCCAAGCTCAACGATGCCCAGATAGCAGAAAACCGGATCGAGGATACCTTCGGCTCTGACAACTACGTGGCGCTGGTCGTCCCCGGGGGCGACTATGACGCCGAGCGGAAACTGCTGGAAACGCTGGATACTTTCCCCGAGGTGAACAACACCATGGGCCTGTCCAACGTGGAGGCCATGGACGGTTATATGCTGGCAGATAAGCTGACCCCGCGGCAGTTCGCCGAGCTGACCGATCTGGACTACGAAGCCGCCCAGGTGGTATACGCCGCCTATGCCGCCAAAAATGAGGAATACGGGGAAATCGTGAGTAGCCTCTCGACGTACAGCGTGCCGCTGATTGACATTCTGCTGTTCGCCTGCGACCAGATTGATTCCGGCATCGTCACGCTGGATGATGACCAGACCCGCCTGCTGAACGAAGCCAAAACCATGATGGAAAGCGGCAAAAACCAGCTGCAGGGCGACGAATACAACCGGATCCTCGTCTATCTGAGCCTGCCGGTCAGCGGGGACGAGACCTATACCTTCCTCGATACCCTGCGGGACACCGCCCGGCTGTATTATCCCGACGGAAATATCTATGTGGTGGGCGAATCCACCACGGAATACGATTTCCAGAAATCCTTCCAGCGGGACAATCTGGTGGTTACGATTGTATCCATCCTGATCGTTCTGGTGGTGCTGCTGTTCACCTTTAAATCCGCGGGCATGCCGGTACTGCTGATTCTGGTCATTCAGGGGGCCATCTGGATCAATTTCTCCGTTCCCACCCTTCAAAACAAACCCATCTTCTTTATGAGCTACCTGGTGGTCAGCTCCATTCAGATGGGCGCCAATATCGACTACGCCATTGTCATCGCCAGCCGGTTCAATGAACTGAAGCACCGGATGAACCCCCGGCAGGCGATCATCGAGACCATGAATTTCGCGTTCCCCACGCTGATCACCTCCGGCACGGTTCTGTCCCTGGCGGGAATCCTCGTCGGGCAGATGACCTCCGATGCCGCCATCGTGGGCATCGGCAGCATCGGCCGGGGCACCATCATCTCCCTGATTCTGGTCATGTTCGTGCTGCCGCAGATCCTGCTGCTGGGCAGCCGGTTTGTGGACAAAACCTCCTTCTCCATGCCGGTCAGGGAGCAGACGGCCCATGCAAAAGGCCGGGTGCGCATTGAAGGGGTGGTCCGCGGTGAGATCCACGGCACCATCAGCGGCACCGTGCGGGCCACGGTGGACGGCGATGTAAACGTAAGCGTCATTTCCGGCTCGGTGGCCGGGGAAGGAGACGAACATGAAAAAGACAAGGTTTAACCGAATCACCTCCCTGGTTCTGGCGGTACTCCTTCTGGTACCGGCGGTCTCTTTTTCCGGTCCCGCGGTATCGGCCGCCGCAGATTCCGATACCATTTTTCTCAACAGCGCCGAGGACTTCGCCGAACTGGCGGAAAACTGCACGCTGGACACCTGGTCCCAGGGGAAAAAGGTGGTCCTTCAGGCGGATATCTCGCTGTCCGGCGCCGCGGCTGTACAGATTCCCACCTTTGGGGGAGAATTTGACGGGAACGGCCACACCATCAGCGGCGTGAAAATCACACAGAGCACCACGCCGTCGGGCCTTTTCGGGGTGCTGCAGGAGAGCGCCGCCGTCAAAAACCTGACGGTCAGCGGCGATATAGCCCCTGCCGGGGACGGCAGCTGCGTGGGCGGTATTGCCGGTGAAAACTACGGGCTGATAACCGGATGCACCTTTACCGGAAACGCAGCGGGAAAGAACAGCGTCGGCGGCGTGGCCGGGATCAACGGCGCCACCGGGCGAATCCTCTCCTGCCGCACGGGCGGCTCGGTCACGGGGGACAAGATGACGGGCGGTATCGCCGGGTGTAACCTGGGCACCATTCAGGACTGCCGCAACGGTGCGTATGTCAATACCATCCGCGTCGATTCCTCCTTCAGCCCCGAGGATATCTCCCTCGATTTTTCCCTGGACCTCTCGGTTCTGTCCTCGATGGATACCAGCACCTCTTCCTCCGATACCGGGGGAATTGCGGGGTATTCCTCGGGATTGATCCTGGAATGCTCGAACCATGCGCCGGTGGGGTATCCCCACGTCGGATACAACGCGGGCGGCATCGCCGGGCGCAGCTGCGGTACTCTGTACGCCTGTGAGAACAGCGCCAACGTCTACGGCCGCAAGGACGTGGGCGGTATCGCCGGGCAGATGGAACCGTACATCGCGCAGAATATCACCGAGAGCACCCTTGACAAGCTGGAAAGCCAGCTGGATAAACTGGATGCCCTGCTGACCACCGCGCTGGAGGACGCCAATGCCGGCACCGGCACCGTTTCGTCCCGGCTGAACCGGATCGCCGATTATCTGGACAGCGCCGCCGGCGCCGCCGGGAATATCCGCACCTATGCCAATGCGTCCGGCACGGTGGACGGAAACGGCCAGACGGATGCCAGCGGCGGCATAACCGTCACGCCTCCTCAGGCGCAGGCCGAGGGAGACGCCTCCGCCGCCGGAGGGGCCGGCGTCATCATCACGCCGGGCGGCAGTGCCGGAGGCGGCGTCATTGCCGGTGAAGGGGAAATCCAGGCGGGCCTGACAGAGGGCAGCGCACAGGGCGAAAATCACACGTCGGCCAGCGGCAATGTCAGTGCCTCGGCCCAGATGACCCTGACCACCAATCTCAGCGGCCTGACCTCTTCCCTCTCCGGGATGTCCGGGCAGATGCGCCTGCTCTCGGGAGAGATCTCCGGGATTTCCGGCACGCTGACGGAGGACCTGCAGGCCATCCAGAAGCAGATCCGCGCCATTTCCGACACCGCCATGGAGCTGTTCGGGGGAGAGGATACCGGAGATCTTCTGATCGACAGCTCGGAATCGGACGGGGACTCGGTCACCCTTGGAAAAACCCACAGCTGCCTCAATTCCGGCAGCATCAGCGGAGACATCAACGTGGGCGGCATCGCCGGCGCCATGGCGATGGAATATGAACTGGACCCGGAGGACGACATCACCGCCAATATGGATGCCCGGCAGCGCCGGAAGCTGGAGGTAAAGAGCGTAATCTCCCGGTGCGTAAACAACGGCAGCGTAACCGCCAAGCGGAGCTATGCGGGGGGCATCTGCGGCCGGATGGATCTGGGCCTGATTACAAAATCCGAGGGGTATGGCCGTGTTGCCAGCGAAAACGGGAACTATGTGGGCGGCATCGCCGGGCTGACCTCCTCAACGGTCCGCCAGTGCTTTGCCAAATGCACGCTCGCCGGAAAAAAGTACACCGGCGGCATTGTGGGATCGGGCGTTTTCGAGGATCTGTCCGGGGAATCCAGCACGGTGGCCGGGTGCTACAGTATGGTGAGCATCGAATCCTCCCAGGAGTTCTCCGGGGCGATTTCCGGCGGGGATGCGGGAACTTTTCTGGAGAACTATTTTGTCTCGGACACCCTGACGGGAATCAACGGGAGGAGCTACAGCGGAAAAGCCGAACCGATCTCCTACGAGGCGCTTCTTAAGAAATCGGGGAGCGGTTCCGAAAAGAACGCGGACGAAACCTTTTCGGTTCCCGATGCGTTTCTGCAGCTCACCCTATCCTTTGCCGCCGGGGACGAAACCATCAAAACCGTTTCCTTTGAGTACGGCGCCTCGTTTGACGGGAGCGTCTACCCCGAGATCCCCGAAAAGGAAGGGTACTACGCCGTTTGGGACCGGACCGACCTTCAGAATCTTCACTTTGATACCGTGGTTACGGCGGTTTATACCCCCTATGTGTCCGCCCTGTCCCATGCGGAAGAGCGCTCGGACGGCCGCCCCATTTTCTTTGTGGAGGGGCAGTTCGGCGAGGGGGATGCGGTGCAGGTAACCTCCCTGCCCCACACGCCGCAGGAGTTTTCGTTCCTCACCAGGGACTGGACCGGTTTTCTGGCCCAGAGCTTTTCCGGTACCACAGTCTGCCGCGAGATTGTGGAGCAGTGGCGGATTTCCATCCCCGATGACGGGCAGAAAACCCACACCATCCGCTATCTGGCGCCCGACGGCAGCCCGGACCATCTGGACATTTATGTAAAGGGCCCGGACGGCTGGCAGAAAGCGGAAACCGAGATCATCGGCAGCTATCTAACCTTTTCCGCCGAAGGCACGGAGATCGAGGCGGCGGCTATTTCCACCGCATCGGTGTGGTGGGTATGGCTGATAGCGGGGGTTCTGCTTTTTCTCCTCCTTTTCCTGCTGTTCCGCCTGATCCGCCGGATCTCCCGAAAGCGGGCCGCCTCCCGGGCCGCTGCCCGGCGCAACCACGCGGCGTCCGGTGAAAGCCCGGCGGCCGCCCCGCATGCGGCGCCCAAAAAGAAGCGGCGCTGGCTCACCCCGCTGCTGATCCTTCTGGCCCTGCTGGTTGGGATAGCGGGAACGGCGGCCTTCTTCCTGCTGCCGGATCTGATCACGGGCAAACAGGCCTATGACCTTCTGAAGCGGTATGCCGAAAAAGCGGAGCTGGATATGGAACTGACCGTTCACGGGGAACTGGATTCGGAAGCCCTGGATTTTACCGCCATGATGAGCCGGACCGACATCGACGGGCACCGGGCCACAGCCATCCGCCAGGGGGAGCGGATTCTCACCTATTCGGAAGGGACCGTCTTCCTCGAGAACGGGAGCGCTTACAAGCTGAGCGATTCTCTGCCGGATTACTCCCGGCTGCTCGACCAGGCCCTGGAACTGTACCAGTATGTGGACATGGAGGAAGAGGACGGGACCTATACCATTACCGCCGGAGAGGAGGACGCCGCCGCCCTGTTGGAGCTGCTCTTCCCCTCCGCCTCCTCCGACCGGATCGAGGCCGGCACGGTGCAGGTGGAGATGAAAACCCAGGGGGACGACGTATCCGAAATCCGTTTTTCCGGCAGCGGTTCGCTGAAGGATGCCGGGAAAACGCCCCTGCGCGTCTCGGCCGTCCTCACCCTGGACCCCGACCGGGACCGGGTTGCCGTACCGGAGGCGGTCAGGGCCGCCCTTGTCAGCGGAGATTACAGCGCCGGGGAGCCCCTCTCCGACGACCTGATCCGGCTGGCGGCGGCCTGGCAGGCTTTAACCCGGGCGGACTACACCGGGGCCAACCTGACGCTGCGGGCGGACTGCGGCCCCGTCACGCTGGATAACCGCCTCACCTACTGCCGCTGGAAAGAGGATGGGCTGACCATTCACTCCGTGCAGAAAAACGGCTGCGCCCTGTATTTCACAGAGGAGGACCTCTGTGATGAAAACGGCCGGGAACTTCTTTTGAAAGACGCCGGGGAAACCGAAACGGTCAAACTCCTCGACCTCGCCTGCGAGCTCTGCCTCCACAGCAGCATGGACGGCAGCGCAGGCCTGGATTCCTGCACCTACACCCTTTCCCTGGATCAGGAAAGCATGGAGGCGGCCGCCTGTGCCATCGCGCCCGAAGCCGGAGACATGGATCTGCTCTTTGACAGCGGAACCCTGCAGGTTGTGGTGGAGGGGGATCGGATCGCCCGTGTTGCAATCGACTGCGGCGGTACAGCCCGGCTGGTCGTCTCCGACACTCCTGTTTCCTTTGAAGCGCAATTGGAATTTCCGGAGGAGATGGACCGGCTGTCTCTGCCGGAAACGGTAAAAGAAGCCCTGCAAAAACAGAGAGGAGGATCCACATGAGCAACCGGATTATCTGCATCGGACGTGAGTTCGGCAGCGGCGGCCACGAAGTGGCTGTGCGCCTTTCCAAACGGCTGGGAATCCGGGTGTATGAAAAGCACCTGCTGTACCTGGCCTGCCCTCTTTTCCTGAACGCCCCCACGGGCCCTTTACAAACCGAACGAAACTCCGCGGATATCCTGGTGCACAGATTCTTTCCAAAAGGCCTGCGCCAGACAGCAGGCCCTGGGATCCGGGTGGTATATTGGCAATAACATAAAAAATTTAACGAAAAACATTAAAAATCCCTTGACAAAGCGAATTCGATGGCCTATACTATAGTCATAACGATAAACGTTAAATAATTTATGTTTTACGTAGGGGGTATTCTTATGAATTCAAAAACTCTTGCAAGCTTCCACAAGTTCGGTAAAGTCGGTAAGATTATCATGACCGTCTTGATGGGAATCGCGATTGCGGCGACTGCCGTAAGTCTGACCGCTGCCATTTTTGTGGCTGCGCTTCCGGAGGATGCACTGACCGTGCGTGTTACCAATTATGCCGAGTTTCGGATAAACGAAACGGAGTTCGGTTCCCTGTGGGGCATTCTGGCCGATAACTTTTCTTATGCGGGAAACGCAAGTCCCGAAGATATGGTAAGCGGCAAAACCGACGCCATTGCCCCTCCGGAAAACCAGGAATTCGAAACGGAATTATCGTTTTTCAATCAGTCCTATTCTTCCGCCAAAATTCATTCCGACGGAAATGCAAAGGTAATGGAGGCCAAGTCGTCGCCTGCCGAATACCGCTCCACGGATTTGGTATCCGTCCTTATATTCCTCACCTTGTTTGTTGCTTCTGCAGCCGCCGCTTTGTTTATGCTGAAAAGGCTGTTTGCGGTTCTTGCGAAGTGTGAATCTCCG
>JBJEQH010000140.1:0-11202 GCA_051881655.1 Candidatus Heritagella sp.
GCCGCCCAGGATTTTTCCGCCCAGGATCACGCCGCCGCCCACCCCGGTGCCCAGGGTGACCATCATCATGCTGTCCGAACCGGCGCCGCCGCCCCTCGCGTATTCACCCAGGGCCGCCACGTTGGCGTCGTTGCCCGCGGCGATGGGCGATGCAGCCGGCAGATCCGGCAGGCAGCGGCGCAGCTCCTGCGCCGGGCGGAAATCCGTCCAGTGCAGGTTGACGCAGGTGCGCACATACCCGTGATCGTCCACCGGCCCGGGAATGCCCAGCCCGATGCCCAGCACCCCCGACAGGGGGATGCCGTTTTCCAAAAGGTACCGCCGGATTTCATCGGCCACATGGGGGAGAATGCGGGTGCCGTTGTCCGAGAGATCGGTGGGGATGGACCATTTCTGCAGCAGGGCGCCGTCCGGGGAAAAAGCGCCCAGCTTTGTCTGCGTGCCGCCGATATCCACGCCAAATACAACTGTCATTGTCTGTCACCTGTTGTGCCTTTCTCTTTTTTTCATAGGGGTTATATGTGAATCGTCAGGTCGCTTCGCCGCTGCCCCACCACGCGGCCGTTGTCATTGACAAAATACGTGGGGTGCAGGGCCAGAAGGCGCTGCTCGTGCTCGGGGGTCAGCGCCCCCAGGGCGCGGAGAATCTCCATGGCGAGGAACGGCCAGGCGTCCTCGGTGCCGTCCACCAGCTTGAACGATACCCCCAGGCGCTGTTTTTTCAGCCCGAAGCCGTACACGCCGTTGGCGCCGCCCTTGGCGATGATGTTGGGATCCTCGTTCATGATGGAGCAGAAAAAGCCCCGGCCGCGGATCATCCCGGGATGGCGGGCGATCCGGGCGGTGTTCTCCGCCGCGGCCCGCTGCAGCGCCTCCCCGCGGATGCGGTCCGGGCAGGCGAGGTTCTTAAACGAGATGGCGATGTTCTTCATCCCCACGGCGAACACCGGCACGCCGCAGCCGTCCACCCCGATTTTCATGCGGTCCGTCTCCGCCATGGCGGCGATGGTGCGGGCCGTCTCGTGGAACACGGGGGTGTCCGCCTTCCAGTAATCGGCGGGCTCGCCCCCCAGGTACTTCTGGATCATCAGCAGGGCGGCGTGCTTGCCCGCGCAGTTGTGGTACACCCGGCGCAGGGGGATGCCGCGGCGGATGCGCTCTTCATCGGCGGCGCGGTCGGTGGGGTAGGTGGGATTCATGCACAGGATGTCCTCGGTGACGCCGATTTTCTTAAGGACGCTCTCCAGCGCCCGCACATGGCACGGCTGCCCCGTGTGGGAGGCCGAGAAGATCACCGATTCCTCCTCCGTGATGCCGTAGGCCTCATCAAGGCCGTGGACGAAGACCGGCAGGCACTGGATGGGCTTGGAAGCCGAGCGGTAGAAGACCAGATCGTCGCAGTCCCCGGCGCTGTACAGCACCCGGGAGTTCTCGTCCACAATGCAGACGTACCCGTAATGAACCAGATCCAGTTGGGCCGTGGCGGGATCCTCATTGGGCTCGAACCGATATTCACTGAGCAGTTTTTGAACCATAACCGTTTTCCTTCTTTCTGTTTGGGGGCGTTCTTTGCGCCTATTATAGCGGATGGGGGCGGGTTCGTCAATATATTTCTCCACTGCTGTTATAAATTCTTTGGAACCGGCCCGCTTTCCATTGACAGATGGTTTTTGGCCCGGTACAATAAGAGAAAACCGCAGGAAACGGGGGAGAAACATGGGGGAACAGGCGCTGACACAGGGGCAGGCGGACATGAAGCTGTCGAATCTGCTGACCGTTTTTCATCTGCTGGTGGACCGGGAGCCGGTCTCGCGGGCGGAGCTGGCGAAGCTCTCCGGCATGAGCCCCACCAGCATCACCCGGTTTGTGGGCCATATGCTGGCGGCCGGCCTGCTGCGGGAGACGCCGGACCGGGAAAAGAAGGTGGGCCGCACGGCCACCCTGCTGCGCCTGGAGGAATCGGCGCTGTACTCGGTGGGGATCAGCCTGGATTCCACGTATATCCACGTGGCGCTGCTCAACTTCCGCAAGAAGCTGGTGGGCGAGCGGGCGGAGAAGAACCCCTTTGCCGCCCCCACGCTGGAGCAGGCGCTGGAGGTGGCCCACCGGTTGTATACCGCCCTGCTGCAGGAGACGGGGGTGCCGCCCGCGCAGGTGTGCGGCGTGGGGGTGACCATGCCCGGGGTGATGCAGGGGTCGGAAATCCTGGCCTTTACCCCCCAATTGCAGTGGAAGGGGCTGAACGTCCGCCGGGCGGTGCAGCAGCGGTTCGGGATGGAGAACGTGCGGGTGGAAAACGACTGCAACGCCGCCCTGCTGGGGCAGTGCGTGCTGGATCCGGCGCTGCGGGGGCAGGACGCCGCGTTTCTGTGCATCGGCTCGGGGGTGGGGTCGGCGGTCAGCTATCAGGGGCGGCTCTTCTCCAAACCGGGCGGGCTGTCGTTCTCCGAGATCGGCCACACCGTGGTGCAGCCCGGCGGCATGGTGTGCGACTGCGGCAACCGCGGGTGCCTGCAGACCTTCCTGACCGTGGGGGCGCTGGTGAGCCGGGCCCGGGCGTACGACCCGGCGGTTTCCTCCATGGAGGACATCGAGCGGGCGTGGAAACAGGGGGTGCCCTGGGCGCGGGAGCTGATCGGGGTGGCCTGCACCTATGCCAAGATGGCGGTCAACACCCTGTCGTGCATGTACACCCCGCAGGTCATCCTCATCGGCGGCGAGAGCATCGACCGCTTTGGGGAGATGTTCGGCGGGATTTTCTCCGAGCCCCAGCTGTTCTTCGAGCCCTTTAAGGGCAGGGTGGAGCTGCGGCGCCTGAACGGTATGTACCGCAAGGGCCTGGTGGGGGTCGCTCAGCAGGTGCAGGAGGACAGCCTGCGGGAGAAGCTGCGCCGCGCCCTGTGACGGGGCGCTATACCGGCGTATCCCACCCCTTTTTCATCATCATGGAGAGGGATTCCAGCTCGGCGTGGCTGCAGTGCTCCAGGTCCATGCTGTCCCCCAGCATCCGGGTCAGGCGCTCCAGCAGGCCGGCGCCCGCGGGGGTGTGCAGCCACTGGTAGGTGATGCCGCAGGCCCGGGTGGATTTTTGCTTGTACCGGCAGAAAAACGGGCACATCTCCTCGCCCAGGCGGCCGATCTCGGAGGTGTAGATCCGCGTTAAGGACAGGTTCAGCACCCGCCGGTCGCTCTTCCACTGCCGCACCGCGGCGGGGTTATCCAGCAGGGCGCGGATGTTCTCCTTCATCTCTTCGGCGTACCGCTCCACGCCCTGGGGGGAGAGGGCGGCCACATAGTTGTAGTGCTGGTTCCGCCCGGCGTACAGCAGGCCGATTTTCGTCTCCTCCTGGGAGCACAGGTAGCCGTACACCCGGGCATAGTCCCCGTGCAGCTCCCCCTGCAGGAAATCCGGGCGGGTGAGGCGGTTGATTTTCTCCCACAAAAACCGCTGGTACTCGGTGGGGCCCTCCTCCGGCCAGAACACCCGCCACAGGAAGTGGTTGACCAGCAGGTGGTCGTACGCCGGGCGGGGCACCTCCTCCCCGGGGAAGCGCGCGGCAATCCGCCCGTACAGCCCGTCAAAATCCGGGCACACCGGCAGGTCTTCCAGCACGGCGAGCAGGCTCTGTTCGGTCTGTTTCAGGCGCTCCTGCTCCTGCCGCACCCGCCCCAGGCGCATGCGCAGGTGGTACTCCGCCGCGGCGGGGTTTTCCAGCAGCGAGCGGATGGCCCACAGGGGGAACCCCGCCTCCCGCAGAAGCCGCAGGAGGAGCAGGCGCTGCCCGTCCCGGGGGGAGAAGTCGTAGTAGCCGCTGCTCTCGTCCGTTTTCGGGTGCAGCAGCCCCTTCTGGATATAAAAATGGATGGTGCGCCGGGACACGCCCGTCTGTCTGGAAAGGGCCTGGATCCGCATGAGAAGATTCCCCTCTTTCTGTAAAAAAACCGTACAGTAAGGTGTACACTTTTCAGTATACACCTTTTTTCCCGTTTTGAAAGCCCCGGGGAGGGGCTTTTTTCTTTTTCCGAAAAAACGCCTTCTCTTCCTACAGAAAAAGGAGAGGACACCCCAGCCCGCCCAATTTCCCAGCAGAGCCCCCAGCCTTCCCAATTTCTCCATGGGTTCCCCATGGAGAATTCAATTTCCCTATCGGGAAATTGCAGGATTTACCTTCGGTAAATCCGGTTGCCTCAGAAAAAAAGAGAACATCCCCGCCCACGCGAGTTCCCCATGGATCCCCATGGGGAACTCGCAGGGTTTATCCCATGAGAAATTTCATTTCTCATGGGATAAACCCAGTTGACCATCCCCCTTGTGTACGGCTTACAATAAAAGTACCAAGTCCATTGGAATTTTTTGATTGGGAAGGAATGGAAAACGATGAAAAACTACATGGATCTGACCGGCCGCGTGGCCGTGGTCACCGGCGCATCCTCCGGGCTGGGGCGCGCGTTCAGCAAGGCGCTGGCCGAGAACGGCGCGAAGGTCGCGGTTCTGGCGAGAAGACGGGAGCGGCTGGAGGAGCTGAAAGCGGAAATTGAGGCCGCCGGCGGCGAGTGCCTGCCCGTGGTGTGCGACGTGACGGTGGAGCAGAACATCATCGACGCCGTACAGCAGGTTATCGATCACTTCGGCAAGATCGACATTCTGATCAACAATGCGGGCTACATCGCCGTGTGCCCCACCACCGAGCTGCCGCTTGGTGAATGGCAGAAGGTGGTGGATACGTCGATCACCGCGTATTTCCTGATGGCCCGCGAGGTGGGCAAGAACATGATCGCCAACCGCTATGGCCGGATCATCAACATCGCCTCCATGTACGGGTGCATCGCGTCGCACCACAACCCGATTCTGTCCTACAATGCCACCAAGGGCGCGGTGCCGAACTTCACCCGCGGCCTGGCGCAGGAGTGGGCCGAGTACGGCATCACCGTCAACGCCGTGGGCCCGGGCATGTTCCCCAGCGAGATGATGAATATCGACGAGCAGACGAAACAGTTCCTCGCCTTCCGCGCTCCCATCGGGCGCCCGGGCGAAGTCCGCGAGCTGTGCGGGCAGGTTCTCCTCTTTGCTTCGGAGGAGACGGCCTATACCACCGGCCAGACCATCTACATCGACGGCGGGATTACCAGTGTTTGAGTTCAGCTTCGCTGAACTGCGGAATCTGGGTAGATTGTACAAACCTGTAGTTCAGCAAAGCTGAACTACCTGAAGTTCGGCTCTGCCGAACTTCGGCGAACTGCGGAATCTGGGTAGATTGTACAAACCTGTAGTTCAGCTTCGCTGAACTACCTGAAGTTCGGCCCTGCCGAACTTCGGCGAACTTCGGCACACTGCGAAGAGGCGGAACGGGGGCGTTCCGTCTCTTTTTTTGCGCGAGGATGGGAAGAAAACGGTGACGGGGGAGGGAAAGGGTGCTATAATGGGGGCAGAAAAATGACCGGGAGGCCCAGACCATGGAACCATGCCGAATCCGAGTGGCACAGGAGCAGGACGCCGGCGCCCTGCTGGAAATTTACGCCCCGTATGTGGAAAAAACGGCGGTCACGTTTGAGTACGCGGTGCCGGGGGCGGAGGAATTCGCCGGGAGAATCGCCCGCACCCTGCAAAAATACCCCTATCTGCTGGCCGAGCGGGCGGGTCAGATCGTGGGGTACGCCTACGCCGGGCCGTTTCACGCCCGCGCCGCCTATGACTGGGCGGTGGAGACCAGCGTGTACGTCCGGCAGGACCAGCGGAAAATGGGCACCGGCCGCGCGCTGTACCGGGCGCTGGAGGACGTGCTGCGCATGCAGAACATCCTGAATGTGAACGCCTGCATCGCCTGGCAGGAAGGGGAGGACGAAACCCTGACCCACGACAGCGTCCTCTTTCACCGCCGCATGGGGTACCGGCTGGTGGGGGAATTTTTCCAGTGCGGCTATAAATTCGGCCGGTGGTACAACATGGTGTGGATGGAAAAGCACCTGGGGCCCCATCCGGACCGCCCCGACGGTGTGGTGCCCTTCCCCCGCATCCGGGCGCAGGCCGAAGCGCGGCTGAGGGCTGGGCACTGAGGGTTCGAGGCTGAAGGTCCGGCCTGCGGGCCGGACCTTCAGGGCGGGAAAAAACAGGTTGCCGGGCGGAACTTTTTTCTCTATCATAAAAAACAGAGGGGCAAAAGGGCCCCGCCGTTTGCACGGGGAATCGGGCTCTCCTGAGGGGGACGTCCGATTCTGTTTTTTGGAGGAGGAGTTTTGCATGGTACCGAGCATCTGGATTGAACTGCATCAGGAGATGACCCGCCACCCCAAAACGCTGGCGCTGGCCCAGACGCTGAGGATCAGCCGCCGGGAAGCCGTGGGGCTGCTGGTGGATCTGTGGACCTGGGGGATCGGCTGCGCCGGGGAGACGGGCTCGCTGCGCGGCCTCTCCCCCGAGGGCATCGCCATGGCGCTGGACTGGCCGGTGCGCCAGGCCGGAAAGCTGGTAGACGCCCTCTTTTCCTGCGGGTGGTTCGACCGGGAGGGGGAGGACTATCGCCTGCACGACTGGGAGGACTACACCGGCCGCCTGTCCGAGCGGCGCCGGGACGCCGAGCGCAAGCGAACGGCGCGCAGAGCGGCCAAAGCCGGGGAGACCGGCGGGGAAACGCCGCCGGAAAACGAGGGCGGGCCGCAGAGTGAAACCCGGGCTTGTCCGGAGATGGTCCGCGGACAGTCCGCGGACGGTCCGGGGACAAAAGCCGGTAACCCGCGCGCGGAGAAACCGAACCCAACCGAACCAAACCAAACCGAACCGAACCAAACCCAGCAAAACCCAACCGCACCAGACCCCCATGGGCAGGAGGCGGCGCTGCGCCGCGTTTGTGACGAATTTGCAGGGGCGATTCACGCCCCCGGCGGCAAGGAGCGGGAACAACTGCGCTTTCTGCTCACAGAGTACGGCCCTGACGCCCTGTCGGCCGCCATCGGGGAGGCAAGGGGCAAGGGGCGCAGCCCGGCGTATCTGCGCAAAATCTTAGAGGCGTGGCGCGCCTGTCCCGAAAGGGCCCCCGGGCAGGCCCCCGCGCCCAGCTACGACATCGAGGCCTACGAGCGCCTGTCCCTTCAGTGCCTGATGGGGGAGGGGTGAGAGGCCGCCCGGGGGATTGCGGAATGCCTTTGAAGCGTGACAGATTACCCATCAATGCGGACAACCGGAACACCGGCATTCACTGCATAATGGATTGTATTTTTTGTTCCGCCTTTTTCACGGCTGCATACGGCAATCACTCTGGCGGCATGGTTTACCATCCATCTGTTTCGGATCTGGAAGCAGCAGCGGCTGTAATCCTTACAGATATATTTTACGAAGTCCGCTGCGGCCAGAATATCGTTGTACTGTTTCTGCCAATCCGGGTTCCAACCCCTCTCAAAGCCCTCATAGGGGCAGGCGCACATCAATTTGACGGAATATCCTTCCCCGCGCAGTTTCAGCACGGTTTGTGCCGCCCAAATATCCACCCCCCTTGCCATACCCGTAATAAAGACAGTAAATCCTTCCAAAACGGTCCGGCGGATTTCTTCTTCCAGATCTTTTCGGATGTCCCTCTCAGAGCGTGTCAGTTTCTCCGGGCGATGGCCGGTAAAGCATACCCTGTGCATTCTTTTTTCCGCTTCGGTCACGAAAATCCCCTCCGAATATCCATAGCATTGATATTACATCCTATCACATATCGAATTTCGTTTCAACTCATAAGTATTTTCTTACTCCATTTGGAAGTAAAATGAGTACGAATAAGGGGGTGATGCTATGGATACACACGCTCGTCTCCAGCAGTTATTGCGGGAACGCGGATGGACGGAGTACAGGCTCTCGAAAGAATGTGGCCTGGCACAGTCCACAATCGGCAATATCTTTAGAAGAAATACGGTTCCTTCCCTTGCAACCCTGGAGACGATTTGCAAAGGGTTCGGCATCACGATGTCACAGTTTTTTGCGGACACCGATCTGGTGGAAATGACCCCCGATATGAAAGAGCTGTTCGACTGTTGGGTTTGCCTGACACCCAACCAGAAATCCGCCGCTCTCCAGATGCTCAGGGCCATGAGCCACGAGAACCAGTGATACGAAGCGAGGGGGTTATTCTGTCTGCGCCATCATGGATGACCGGCGCAGGGAGGATAAGAGGATTTCTCTCGTAAAAAAGCCGGATGCAGCAGCATCCGGCTCTTTAAAAACACCCCCTTTTGGGATTCGTATAGCAGGAATCCGCGCCGTTTTCAATGAGAGGCCGCGGGCCGCCGGGCGGCCCCTTTTCGGGGGGAGGGGAAATTTTCTCTTCATTTTCCTTGCACTTTTTAAAAAGGTGTGGTATACTAACTCTTGCCCCTTAAAAAGGATATCCGCCCGTCGTCAAGCTGGATATGATAACAGATTCCGATTCTGGAGGACGGGGGTTCGAATCCCTCCGGGCGGGCCAGAAAAAAACAGCCTTTGTCTTTTGACAAAGGCTGTTTTTTTTCAACGAAATAAATCCCTTCCGGGATTTGTGAAATACGCTGCGCGTGTGAAAGATGGCTTCGCCATGTGAAATGGGCCTTCGGCGCGTGTAAGAACGCATCGCCTCACCTATCACAGCGCAGCGGCATCACTTATCACTTATTTGCAAAGAGGTTTATTTTGTGACATACTATGTCCTTTCACCTATTAGACGGAGGAAAATGCGAAAACCTCCCAATCGTTTCTATATTTTTTGAAAAACAGCCGCAAAAAAGACGGCCAGAGATTATTTTTTTGAAGAGTCCTTTTCTGCGCTGCGTTTACTCTGACCATCGGAATCCATAACCACATTTGGCCAATGGGCCGATGGCCGTTTATGAAGGGGTGTATAGGGGAACAAAAAGTGCCGGGCAACGCGTTGCCCGGCACCATGGTGCGGTCAGATCATCCAGATGGGAACGATATAATTTTCAGAATTGATAGCCGACAGCTTGGGGCGCATACAGAGAATGGCGCCGCTGCCGCGGGGGACGGAAGCTTTATCCAGGTGATGAAATGCATGGATCCGCTCATGGCCGGGGTTGACGGAACGCTTAATTTCCAACGGATGGAGCCTGCCGTCGCTCTCGATCACCATATCAATTTCATTGGAGTTGCTGTCGCGGTAGTACCACAGCAGGCATTCTTTCGCGTTGTTATGGTAGGACTTCAAGAGCTCAGACACCACAAAGTTCTCCAAAATGGCTCCGTTGATGGCGCCGTTTGCCAAAATCTCAGGCGAGGAATAACGGGTTAGATAAGCGACCAAACCGGTATCAAAGAAATACATCTTCGGCGTTTTCACGGTGCGCTTTAACAGATTGTTGGAATAAGGGCGCAGGAAGAAAATGACATCCGATTTCTCAAGCACCTGCAGCCAGCGTTTGGCAGTATCATCCGACACGCCCACATCCTGTGCCATATCGTGAACGTTCAGCATTTGTCCGGCGCGGCAGGCGGCAGCGCGAACAAAGTCCCGGAACAGAAGCGGATCGGCAAGCAGCACCTGGTCTTTTACGTCGCGGTCAATATAGGTCTGCAGATAGCTGGAATAGAACACATCACGATCGGAGAACTTTCCGCTGGCAAGACCGGGCATGGAGCCCTTCCAGATGCGGTCATAGATTTCGGCAATGTCAGCCGGTGCGTTCGTTTTCTCCCGCTCTTTCAGCGCGCCCAGCTCTAAGGTAAACGGTGTGCAATTGCCCGACCCGTAAATCTCGTGCTGAGACAGGCTGGACATGTGTAAGAGGGCCACCCGGCCGGCCAGAGACTCCTGCGCCAGCTCCATGAGCTTGAACGCCTGGGAGCCGGTGAGCCAATAGGTGCCGGGCTCAGCGCCGTTGTCAATCTCCATTTTGATATAGGAGAAAAGCTCGGGGGCATACTGCACCTCGTCGATCATGATGGGCGTGGAGTGCAGCTGCAAAAACATCGCAGGATCGCGCTTGGCAAGGCTGCGCTCGTCCATATCGTCCAATGTCACATATTCACGGTTTTCCTCCATAAGCCGGCGCAGAACCGTGGTCTTGCCCACCTGACGCGGGCCCGTGATCAAAATACAGGAATACTCTTTCGACAGAGCAAGAATCTTTTCCTCCATATCTCTTTTGATATAAGCCATAGCAGGACCCCCTTTTAGGCAAATATTCGATTCAATCGTATTTTAGCCTGAAAGCAGCGCTCTGTCAAGGCAAAAATACGATCGGATCGTATTTTTACCTGAATAAGAGAAAACAGGATCGGATCCCCCAAAAGGAGGGGGCGGATAGAATTGGGAGTTCCCATGGCCGGACAAACCGGGCTTTTTTGCGTGATGCGTTCCTTGCGGAACGTGATGCGCACTGCGTGCGGGATGCCTTCGGCGCGTGGCCCCTGTCACGGGGAGATTCTTTTTCCCGGTTGAAACCTGCGCGGATTTGTGATACACTGAAAAAAACCGGGAGGGGAGGATCAGACCGTATGAAACGGGAACTTGGGATCGCGCGGTGCGGGCTGGCGTGTTGTTTGTGCAGCGAGAACGGGCATTGCAGCGGGTGCGATACGGGAGAATGCCCCGACAAGGACTGGTGCAAAAACAGGGCCTGCTCGCTGGAGAAAAACTGCGGGCATTGCTATGAGTGCGAAACGCTGTGCCGGGAGGGACTGCTGTCCCGGATTAAGCCCTACGGGTTTACACTGTTTGCCAGGAGATACGGCGAAGACAGGCTGCTGGATTGCCTGGAACGGAACGAAAAAAACGGCGTGGTCTATCATCGGGACGGAATCAACGGCGACTACGACGATTTTGACGATGTGGAGGATCTGATCCGTTTTATTAAAACGGGGGAGAGATAAATTCCCGGGGATCGGGGCGGTTTTCCCCGTCAGGCTGCTCCGTTTGGCCGCTCTTTCGCAGAAGGAAAACCTCTTTACGAGAGTAAGGAGGTTTTTTTCATAAGGGGGCTTTCCCCGCCCGGGAGGAGGAAGGGAACATGGAGTTTGAAAAGGACTATGTGCTGCGCATGGCCCGGGAGCTGGGCGACGCCATTGCCCGGCTGGTGTTCGGTCGGTCGCTGGAGAGCGCGGAGGAGCAGGAGCCCGGCGGGGCGGAGGCCTCCCTCTCCCGGCTGCTGGAGCGGGCCGCCGGGGGCGACGTGGGCGGCGCCGAGGACGAGCTGTTCGGGCAGCTTCGGCCGGGGGACAGCGCCGGGCTGCAGATG
>JBJEQH010000141.1:0-2480 GCA_051881655.1 Candidatus Heritagella sp.
CAAAATATCGAAGCATATTCAAATCCATTTATGGCTCCTCCTGCTTTCCATAAAAATTCCCTATGGCAACTGATTCAATTAAACTATTTGTCCCGGGGTGTTGTCAAGACTATACTGAGAAAGTAAGGAGGCGGAATCGTGGAAAGTTTTCTATATTTTTTGCTGACCCTCGCCATCGGCGGCGCGGGCGGCTGGCTCGGGAAGAAACTGCACCTTCCTGCGGGCGCCCTGGTGGGGGCCATGATCGCCGTGGCTATCTTCCATCTGGCAACGGAAAAGGCCGAGTTCTTTGTCTCGGCCCGGGTTCTGCTGCAGCTTCTCTCCGGTGCCATGGTGGGGTCGCGCATCGGGCGCAGCGAATTGATCAGTATGAAAACCCTGCTGCCCTCGGCGGTCATTCTGCTCATCTCTCTGCTGGTTCTCAATCTCACCTTTGGGCTTTTGATGACATCCCTGGGCGGGCTCAATCCGGCCACGGCCCTGTTTGCCACGGCGCCCGGCGGTGCCAGTGATATGAGCATTATCGCGGCGGACTTCGGCGGGGATGCCGGGATCGTGGCCATTTTGCAGGTCTCCCGGCTGATTTTGATCTATCTGTTCGTCCCGCCGTGGATCCGCTTTTGCGACCGCAGGCAGCCGGCGCGGGATACCGTGCATACGGAAACCGCCGCTGCCTCCGCCGAAGGGCGAAAAGTATCGGACTTTCTGTGGATGCTGCTGTGCGCGGCCGTGCTGGGGCTGGTAGCGTACTTTCTGGGAATCAGCGCCGGCGCCATGATCGGCGCCATGGTGGGCAGCGGCGCCTACTGCGTACTGCGCGGGCGGCAGCGGTACCCCGGTGGGCTGAAGCTCGCGCTGCAGTGCGGCAGCGGCGCCTACATCGGCACCCGGCTGGACCGGTCTTTGATCGTGAACTTTGACCACCTGCTCATTCCCCTGGCGATTATGGCCGTGGGCATCTTCGCCTTTACGGCGGCAACCTCGTACCTGATCCGGCGCCTGTCCCACCTGGACCGCAGCACGGCCATGCTGATTTCGACTCCCGGCGGGATTCAGGAGATGTCGCTGCTGTCGGAAGAGCTGGGCGCGGACACGCCCAAAGTGGCCGTTCTGCACACGGCGCGCTTGGTATTCGTCATTCTGCTGTTTCCCTGCATTATTCAGATGCTCCTCTGGCTGATGGGGCTTTTGTAAAGAAAAGGGGCGGGTTGTTTTCCCGGCTGTACATAGAAAAGGGAGCCGAATGTCTCTGCTTTTATCCTGGCAGCAAAAAATCGGAAGGGGCCATGGCCTCTTCCGATTTTTTGCTCACAAACTGCGGATATTTCCGCTTCCTCTCTGTCATCCGTACTGCTTCAGGGTAAAAATTTTCTGCCCCTGAAACCGCCGCTTCCGGGGTTTGCAGGGCCGCCCAAAGCGCTCCCGGGTTTCCCTGTCGTCTTTCTTCAGAACACAGAGTATGCCTTTGGGCAGTACGTACAGTGCGGTGCCGGTCGCCGTTTCTCCGATTTTGTCATAAAGCCTTCCGGCGCTCATGCTCTCCCCCAGTACGGTATACGGGCTGTTGGCCACATAGCCGATCCGGCCGATGCCGGGCATGGTCACCTGAATCGCCTCTGCGTCCACCTCATTATCCGGCTCTTTGACGAGCTTCACCTGCATATTCGGTTCAATAAACTCCTGGCCATGATAATGCCGGGTCCCTGTAACGGTAAAATAAAGCTCTGTCATTCTGTTTTCCTCCCCTGCGGTTTTCTGGCGGAAAGAGAAATTCCCCTTTCTGTTTCCAGTTTACCAGCCATCCGGTCCCAAAAAACTCCCTTCTTTCTGTATCCTCCCTGTGATATAATGAAAAAAACGGAAGAAAATGGGAGGAATCCGGAATGGCAAAGGGCAGCAATCAGAAACCGAAACTTTTATATCTGGCCAAAATCTTCGCCGAGTATACGGATGAAGAGCACGGCCTGTCCATGCAGGAGATTATTGCACGGCTGAATCAATACGAGATCAATGCCGACCGCAAGACACTGTATCTCGATTTTGAGGAACTGCGCCACTTCGGCCTCGATATCGTCAGCGAGCAAAAGGGGCGCAATGTCTATTATTTTCTCGCTTCCCGTGATTTCGAGCTGCCGGAACTGAAGCTTCTGGTGGACTGCGTGCAGTCCTCCAAATTTATCACCGAACGCAAATCCCGCGAGCTCATCAAAAAGCTGGAGTCCCTTGTCAGCAAGCACAACGCCAGCCAGCTCCAGCGGCAGGTGATCCTCTCCGGCCGGGTGAAGGCCATGAATGAGAGTATTTACTACAGCGTGGACACCATTCACAATGCGATTAACGGGGATAAACAGATTCGCTTTCAATACTTTCAGTGGAATGTGAAAAAGGAAATGGAACTGCGCCACCACGGTGCCTGGTATCAGATCAGTCCATGGGCATTGGTGTGGGATGATGAGTATTACTACCTCATTGGATACGAC
>JBJEQH010000142.1:0-2480 GCA_051881655.1 Candidatus Heritagella sp.
TGCCGAGAGGAGAGAGAATATGCTGTGGTTCCGTGCCCCCCAGAAGGTCTATTTCAAGCGCGGCAGTCTGCCGGTTGCTCTTGATGAACTGGGATCGGTTCTGGGCAAGAAGAAGTGCTTTATCGTAACCGATACGTTCCTTTATAATAATGGCTATACCAAGACCATCACCGACAAGCTGGATGCCATGGGCATTAAGCACACCACGTTCTTCAATGTGGCTCCCGATCCCACGCTGGCCTGTGCCAAAGAGGGTGTGGCGGCGATCAACGCCTTCCAGCCCGACTGCATTCTGGCTCTGGGCGGCGGTTCCGCAATGGACGCCGGCAAGATCATGTGGGTGATGTACGAGCATCCGGAAGTGGACTTCATGGATATGGCCATGCGCTTTATGGATATCCGCAAGCGTGTGTACACCTTCCCGCACATGGGCGACAAGGCCATGTTCATTGCGGTTCCCACCTCGGCCGGTACCGGTTCCGAAGTGACACCGTTTGCCGTTATTACCGATGAGAGCACGGGAATCAAGTATCCGCTGGCCGATTACGAGCTGATGCCCGATATGGCGATCATTGACGCGGATCTGATGATGAACATGCCCAAGGGCCTGACCTCGGCCTCCGGTATTGACGCCCTGACCCATGCACTGGAAGCCTATGCCTCCATCATGGCGACGGACTACACCGACGGTATCGCCCTGAAAGCCATGAAGCTGATCTTCGAATATCTGCCCCGCGCGTATGAGAACGGCGGAAATGATCCCGTTGCCCGTGACAAGATGGCCAATGCCTCCACCCTGGCCGGTATGGCGTTTGCCAACGCTTTCCTGGGTCTGTGCCACTCGATGGCGCACAAGCTGGGTGCTTACCACCACCTGCCCCATGGTGTGGCCAACGCCCTGCTGATCAGCGAAATCATCCGCTACAATGCGGTCGAGGTTCCCACCAAGATGGGTACTTTCCCGCAGTATGAATATCCGCATGCCAAGGCCCGCTATTGCGAGTGCGCCGATTACCTGGGAATCAAGGGCAACAGCGATGACGAAAAGCTGGAGAACCTGATTGCTGCGGTCGACGAGCTGAAGGCCCGCGTCGGTATTAAGAAGACGATCCGCGATTACGGCATTGACGAGCAGAAGTTCCTGGAGACTCTGGACGAGATGACCGAGATGGCCTTTGACGATCAGTGCACCGGCGCCAACCCGCGCTATCCGTTGATGAGCGAAATGAAGGAAATCTATCTGAAGGCTTACTACGGCGAATAAGAGAAGTATTTTCCCATAAAAGAGAAGTGAGAAGGCCCCCGATGAGAATCGGGGGCCTTCTTTACTCTCGGATTTTAAAATTTACAAACAGGTATCCGCCCCCAAAATCCGGGCTTTCCGGCGGGTCAGAATGGCCGTGACAAAATCCCTTTCATCCCGGATGGGTTCGGCAAAAAGCATCCCGCCGCCGGTCAGCTTCGCGCTGTGGGTATCGCTTCCGCCTGTCAGCGGCAACCCATGCTTGTTGGCATAGGCCACTGCTTTTTGATTGAATTCCTTTTTGGCGTTCCCGGTATTGATTCCCTCCACGGCGTGAACGTAATCCGGGTACAGCTGAATGCGGGGCAGATAGGGCGCTTCCCGGAAGGGATGGGCGTGCACAACCAGGCCGCCCGCCCGGCTGATGTGATAAAACTGCTCGTCCACACTCCACTCGATCACCTCGGGATGGGTGAGAAGCCACGATTCATCCAATCCGTAGATCAGAAAATCCGTGCCGCAGTAACCGGCTTCCCAGCCAAAGAAGACGTCAATTCCGATTTTCTTTCCCACTTCACGGGCGCGGCGATATCCCATGCAGTAACCGGCGACCCAGTCCCGCCAGGGCAGCGTACGGGGAACCGCGGTGTTTCCGTAATAAAAATGATCGGTAATAAACAGCCCGTCATACCCGGCCTTTTTGTAAGCCCTGCACAGCTGGGCGGCGCTGGCATGTGCGCAGGCACTGCCCTCTGCGGTATGGGCATGGGTTTCCAATTTATACATATGGAAAACATCCCCCTTCTTCTGTTTTTTATTCTACCACAGCCCCACGGGCAGCACAAGGAGCATCGGGCAAAATGGGGAGAACTCTTTTTTCATGAATAGAAAGAGAAAACGGGAATTTCTTCCTTTTCTTTTATGGAATTTGCAGATATAATAAGAGAGAAAAGAAACAGCGATTCCCGGTGAGGAAATGGGGGAGGGATAAAATATGCGGAATCAAAAGCGTTTCGCAGGAATTTTGCTGGTATTGGTCCTGCTGCTGACGGGGACCGGGTGCAGCATAAAGAGGACATACGGGGAAGTTTCGGGCTTTTCCTATACCGCGCCGTCCCCATCGCCGGAATCATCCCAGAAGGAAGTAGGGCGGGGAGAAGGTTTTTCGGGGCAAATGGAAAAGTCCTCCTTTCCCGAAGTCTCGCTGGAAGTATCGGCCGAAAAACCGGCCTCCACA
>JBJEQH010000143.1:0-10762 GCA_051881655.1 Candidatus Heritagella sp.
GGCCCGCCACCCCGAAGGACATGAACCTGTCGCCGCAGCAGGAGCTGCTGTTTACCGAGCTGATTATGGACGGCCGCATTTTGGAGGGCAACTTAAAGCGCATGGGGCTGGACCGCACCTGGCTCTGCCGGCAGCTGGAGCAGCGCCATATCCACTCAGCCAAAGAGGTTTTTCTGGCCGTGTGCGACCGCAATTTAAAATTCGTGGTGTATGACCGGAAAAGTGAATCCGGGCCGCCATCGTAAGGGTCCGGCCGCACCGTTTTCCCTCGCGCAAACCCTCGCCGTACAGGCAAGGGTTTCTTTTCTTTTTGGGGACAGAATTTGTGAAAATTCTCCTTTTTTTGAAAAATCCAAATTTTTTCGAAAAAAAGGCTTGCATTTTTCTGTACGGCGTGGTAATATAGTCAAGCAGTCGAGAGACGGGTAAAAAAATCAAACGACACGGGGCATTAGCTCAGCTGGGAGAGCGCTACACTGGCAGTGTAGAGGTCAGCGGTTCGATCCCGCTATGCTCCACCAAAACCGCAAGCAAGTTGTTTTGCTCGCGGTTTTTTTCTTATTTTCCATCAAATTTGAAACGGAAAGGAATGGATGAACGAATCCTATGGACGTAATCCCTCTATCGCTTGTCATTGTATTCTGTATCGCATGCTCGGCGTTTTTTTCCTCGACCGAAACCGCCTTTACCACGGTCAACCGGCTGCGCATGAAAAGCCTGGCGGAATCCGGCGAGAAAAAAGCCGCCCGTGTTCTCCGCCTGACAGACGACTATGACAAGCTGTTATCGACCATCCTGATCGGCAATAACCTGGTGAATATTGTCGCGACCTCCCTGGCCACCGTGCTGTTTGAAAAGCTGATCCACGGGCCCTCGGCCGTCACCGTCTCTACCGTGGTGATGACCGTCACCGTGCTGATCTTCGGTGAGATCACCCCCAAATCCCTGGCCAAGCAGAATTCCGAATCCTACTGCATGGCAACGGCCTCTTTCCTCCACGGACTGATCGTCCTGTTCACCCCGCTGAACTTCCTGTTTATGCAGTGGAACCGGCTGGTCAACCGCCTGTCCCACCATAAGGACGAGAACAAGACCACCTCGGAGGATCTGATGACCCTGGTGGACGAAGCCCAGAACGACGGCGGGATCAACGAGGAGAACGGCGAGCTGATCCGCTCCGCCATTGAGTTCGAGGATCTGGAGGCCAACGATATTCTCACCCCCCGGGTGGACCTGACCGCCGTGCGCACCACCGTCACCATGGAGGAATTGGGGAAGGTTTTCGTCAACTGTACCTTCTCCCGGGTGTTGGTTTATGAGGATACCATCGACAACATTGTGGGCATGATCCACGAAAAGGACTATTTCGCCGGATCCAGCCGCGGGCTGACGACCATCCGTCCTCTGATTAAAAAAGTCATTTACGTATCCGGCAGCACGAAAATCTCCAAGCTGCTGCGGCTGATTCAGCAATCGAAAACACATATGGCCGTCGTGGTGGATGAATTCGGCGGCACCGAGGGCATTGTCACCCTGGAGGACATTCTGGAGCAGCTGGTCGGCGAGATCTGGGATGAACACGATGTGGTGGAAAACGATTTTGAAAAGATCGACGACCACACCTATCTGGTCGCCGGCAACGCCAATCTGGAGGACTTCTTCGAGCAGTTCGATCTCCCCTTTGATGAGGATGAGTACGAATCCTTTACGGTCGGCGGCTGGGTGATGGAGGAACTGGGCCATATCCCCGAGCCGGGCGATCACTTCGTCTACCGGGGGTGCGATGTCTATGTGATGGCCGTGGAAAAGCGCCATGCCACCCAGATCCGGCTGGTCCTTCCCCCGGAAGAGGAAGAAAAAGAGGACGATTGACGTCCCGCTGCCTCCCCCCGGGAAATCATAAGAAAAAACAGAGCTCCCCGGCTTTTGCAGGAGAAAATCCGCAAAAGTCGGGGAGCTTTTCTTTTCCACACGGCGGCTTTGTTTACGACAGGTCCTTCCCGGTATACTTCCGGTAGGCCGCCAGGATCCCCACGGCCGTGTATGCCATGCCGCACAGAATCAACCCGCCGTCCAGGCTGCCGTTTGCGAGAATGTCCGCGCCCTCGGTATAGCCGAAGGGGGTAATCATCCGCAGGAAGGCGGCCCCCTCCGACAGGTTGGCCACGATCCCCAAAAAGTACAGAAGAATGGCAATTCCCATGCCGATGCTCAGCTCCCCGCGCCGCAGAAACGCCGAGACGCCAAAGCAGATCCCGGCCACTTCGATCTGCAGCAGGAGGTTGGCCGTGTGCAGCAGGGCCATCTCCCGCAGGGGGAGCGGTTCGCCGGTCAGGGCCACCGCCCCCACCGCCAGCGCGAACACCAGGAGGTTCATCGCCAGAATCTGAATCAGAATGGCCAGGAGCTTTTGGGTAATCACCCGGGGGCGCCCCACCGGATGGGTGAACAGAAATTCAGCGGTGTGCTGTTTTTCCTCCTTCGCGAGAGCCGAGATGCCGCACAGCGCCGCAAAAAAGGCCCCGCCGATGCCCAGAATATTCCCGCACTCCACCGAATAGAATCCCAGGAAGGTCCCAAAGCTGATTTTGTCCATGCCAAAGGCCTCGCTGAAGCTGCCCAGGGAGGCAAAAATCTCGCCGATGCCGTCCATCTGTCCCTTCATCTCCGGGAATATGACAATGCACACGGCGATCAGAAAGCCGATGGACAGTGTCCACGCCCAGAAGGAAACCCGGTTCTGGCGCAGCTCGTGCCGGATCATAATCATGCCTTTTCCCCCCTGTTCTGGTAATAGTGCAGAAAAATCTCCTCGAGATCCGGTTCCAGGATGGACAGATCCCGCACCGGGCTTTTCGCCAGCTCCCGGATCAGCGCGTTGATATCGCCGCTGTACAAAAAGCTGAGGCGGTCCTCCTCCCGGTGGATATCCCGAACGCCGGGAAGACCGCTTACATCCGGATCCCCCTGCACATGGACACGCCGCGCCCGGGTGCGGGCCAGCTCCTCCACCCGGCTGCAGGCGATCAGTTTTCCCTCCTGAATCATCGCCGCCCTGTCGCAGTTGTGCTGGATTTCAGAGAGCACATGGGAGGAGAGAAAAATGGTGGCCCCCCGCCGGTTCCTCTCCCGCAGCAGCGAGAAAAACTCCCGCTGCATCAGGGGATCCAGCCCGCCGGTGGGCTCATCCAGCAGGCACAGCCGAGGGTTGTGCTGAAGGGCGCACACGATGCCCACCTTTTTCCGGTTGCCGAAGGACAGCTCGTCCACTTTTTTCCCTTCCTCCAGTTCAAACCGGTCGCACAACTGTTTCGCTTCTCTGCGGCAGTCCTTTTTCCGCAGGCCGGCGGAGAGCGCGATCACCTCCCGCACGCGCATGCCCGGGTAAAAGATCGTCTCCGACGGCAGATAGCCCACCTGTTCCAGCAGGGCGCTCTTCTCCCCCGCGACGTCCTTCCCCAGGACGGACGCGCTGCCGCTGTCCGCCCGGACAAGCCCCAGCAGAATGCGGATGGTCGTGCTTTTTCCGGCCCCGTTGGGACCGATAAATCCAAAGAACTCCCCCTCGTCCACGGACAGATCCAAATCCACAATGCCCCTGGATTTTCCGTAAAACTTGGTCAGGCCGCAGGTTTCAATGGCCTTCATTTTCCCCCTCCTTTTTTTCGTACACACTTTTCCAGAATCCGATCAGCTGAAGAAAGTCCCTCTCCATTTTTTCCGGATCGAGAGAGCCCTGCAGCAGCATTTCCCACAGATAGCCCTCGGAAGCCAGGTACATCTCCCGGATCATCATGGAGAGATCCAGCCCATCGGCAAACCGGCTTCGGTCCAGGTTCGCAAAAAGGGTCTCTTCCCGGAAGGCCTTGTACCGCTTCACGCTCCGGCGGATGACCGGCCCCACCTGGGGATCTTTCTCATAGAAGGCCCGCACCACGAACCTCCCCATTTCGGGGTACTGGCGCATGATGGCGAGCTTTGCCTGCATCCCCCGAAGGAGCATCCCGAAAAAATCCGCCTGCCCATAGCACCTGTGTTCCTTCAGCCCGGAAATGGTCACCCGGGCACAGTGATCCCATAAATACAGGTACAGAGCGCGCTTATTCCGGAAATAGTAGAACAGCAGGGATTTGCTGATCCCGGCTTCTTCGGCGATCTCCTGCATCGGGCTTTTCTTATAGGAATTCTGCGAGAAAACCCGGTATCCCGCGCGGAGAATGGCCTGCTGCTTCTCTTTGGGCAGCGCCGAAAACTTCTCGTTCATGGGTATTCCTCCCTGCCGTGATCGGTTTGCCTCCATTATAAAACGATTGACCGTTTTTGAAAAGGGTCCTCTTTTCCTTTCCTCCCGAAAAAAGGGCGATAAAAAGCGGCCGGCTTCCCGCCGGAACTCCGGGGCAGAAAGCAGGCCGCTTCTTTGTTGATTTTTCGGAAAGCTTACTTCTTCAGAAGCCCCGTTACCACTTCCACGATGTGGTCGCTGGACAGGCCGAATTCTTTGAGCAGATCGACCGCCGGGCCGGAATGGCCGAACACATCGTTCACACCGATCCGCGTGACCGGCACCGGGCACTCCTCGCAGACAGCGGCGCTGACCGCTTCGCCCAGGCCGCCGATGATATTGTGCTCTTCCACCGTGACGATCCGGCCGGTCTCCCGGGCCGCTTTCACGATCAGCTCTTTATCCAGGGGCTTGATGGTGTGAATGTTGATCACACGGGCGTCGATGCCCTGTTCCGCCAGCACCTTGCCGGCCTTGACCGCTTCGCCCACCATCAGGCCGGTGGCCACAATGGTGATATCCTTGCCGTCGCGCAGGGTAATGCCCTTGCCCAGCTCGAAGGTGTAATCGTCGCCGTTATTGATGCTCTCCACCGCCAGCCGGCCCAGGCGGATATACACCGGGCCGTGGTGCTCGGCCGCCGCCTTCACGGCCGCGATCATCTCATAATGGTCGCTGGGGTTCAGCACCACCATGCCGGGGATGGTGCGCATCAGGGCGATATCCTCGCAGCACTGATGGGTGGCACCGTCTTCGCCGGTGGAAATACCGGCGTGGGAACCGGCGATTTTCACATTCAGCTTGGGATAGCCCACGGAATTGCGCACCTGCTCGAAAGCGCGGCCCGCCGAGAACATGGCGAACGACGCGGCAAACGGAATCTTCCCGCAGGTGGCCATGCCGGCCGCGATGCCGACCATGTTGCACTCGGCAATGCCGCAGTCGATAAAGCGGTCGGGGAATTCCTTTTTAAACGTGCCCGTCTTGGTCGCAGCCGCCAGGTCCGCATCCAGTACGACGACATCGGGGTTTTCTTTGGCCAGTTCTACAAGGGCCATACCGAAGCTCTCACGCGTAGCCTTTTTTACCATTTCTGCCATCTTATTCCGCCTCCAGTTCATTCAGCTGCCTGAGCAGTTCTTCTTTTGCCACTTCGTACTGTTCGGCGTTGGGAGCCGTGCCGTGCCAGCCAACCTGGTTCTCCATATAGGACACGCCCTTGCCCTTGACCGTTTTGCAGATAATGGCGCTGGGCTGGCCCTTCACCGTTTTCGCATGGTCAAACGCCTTCTCCAGTGCGTCGAAATCATGGCCGTCCACCACCTGCACGTCAAAACCGAAGGCGGCAAACTTGCTGTCAAACGGCTCGGGACCGCCCACCTCGCTGATGGGGCCGTCGATCTGCAGGCCGTTGTAGTCCACAATCACACACAGGTTGTCCAGCTTTTTGTGGCCGGCAAACATGGCGGCCTCCCAAACCTGGCCCTCTTCGCTCTCACCGTCGCCCAGCAGGGTGTACACACGGTAATCCTTCCCGTCCATCTTTCCGGCCAGAGCCATTCCGCAGGCGGCCGAAATCCCCTGCCCCAGCGAACCGGAGCTCATATCCACACCGGGGGTGCCCTTCATATCGGGATGGCCCTGCAGCATGGCGCCAATATGGCGAAGTTTTTTCATCTCATCCATGGAGAAATAACCGCGCAGTGCCAGGGCAGCATACAGCCCGGGCGCGCAATGGCCCTTACTCAGGACAAAGCGGTCACGATCGGGATTTTTCGGGTCCTTCGGATCAATCCGCATCTCTTTAAAATACAGATACGTGAAGATATCGGCCGCCGACAGCGAACCGCCCGGATGACCGGATTTTGCGCAAAACACGCCTTCAACCGCACCCATTCTTACCTTGCAGGCATTGATCTGCAGCTGCTTTTTTTCACAGGCATTCATCGTATTTCCTCCAACAGCTTTGTATTTGTCCAAAGACAGCCTTATTATACGGCAAATGCGCCTAAAAAGCAATCATAACCATACAAATTCCACCCCGGCACATACAACTTTCTTTCTCCTTCCGGTATATTCCCATGGTTCCCTGCCACAATAACAGCGTCGGAATTTATTTTGGAAAGGAGAGAAGTGACCGCCATGTCCACACAGCCGGAATCCAACGACCGGGGACGGCTTCCCCGGTCCATCAATAAATTGGTTCCCACCCCGGGGCCCGATGCCCAGCGCATCACGGCGCTTTTGCGGGACGGGGGCCGCATCAGCGGCTATCAATTGGAAAACGGGAGAATCCTGAGCAAGGAAGAGGGCATCACCCTGGCCAAAGAGGGCGGGATCCGGGGGGTTGCCGTGGCCGAACGCAACGGCAGCGAATACCTGCGCACCCTGCCGGATGAAGAAATCCGCAACCTGACCCAGCTGCCCACGATTGATCCCCCGGTCTCGTATTAAAAGAGAAGAAAAAAAATGCCTGCACCGTTATTTTTGCGGTGCAGGCATTTTGATGGACGGAATTCTTTCCGGCAAAGGCGCCCGGTTTTTCGTTCTCAGGCGTTCTCTTCGCTGTCACCGGCGCCCTGCTTTCCATGAACGGAATCATGGATTTCAAAGCTGACGCCCGTTTCCTGGGGGATTTCCTCGTCAAAGCTGTAATCCTTCCCGGGCAGAACGGCGTTGAGGACGATACCGGCGATGGAAGCCACGGCCAGAGCGGTCAGCTCGATGGTCACGCTGCCCAGCGGGATGGCTACCGTGCCCAGGCCCAGGGCCGTTACCAGAATGACCGCCGCCACGATGGAGTTGCGGCTCTTGGCGAAGTCCACATGGTTTTCCACCACATTGCGGACACCGATGGCCGAGATCATGCCGTACAGAACAAAGGAGATGCCGCCGATGACCGCATCGGGCAGCAGGCTGATGCAGGCCGACACCTTCGGGGACATGGAGAGCAGAATGGCCACACAGGCCGCAATGCGGATGACCTTGGGATCATGCACCTTGGTCAGCACCAGCACGCCGGTGTTCTCGCCGTAGGTGGTGTTGGCCGGGCCGCCGAACAGCGAAGCCAGAACCGTGGCCAGGCCGTCGCCCATCAGGGTGCGGTGCAGGCCGGGATCCTTGATGAAATTCTTGCCCACGGTGGCGCTGATGGCGGAGATATCGCCGATATGCTCCATCATGGTCGCCAGCGCGATGGGCATGATAGCGATGATGGCGCTGATCGCACGGGAGGTATCCCCCACATTGCCGAATACAATCTCACTGCCGGTGATCGGGAAGCCAAACCAGGCCGCGTTCTGCAGCGCTTCCAGCTTGGCAACATCGAACAGCTTCATATTGGCGTCGCCCAGAATGCAGATGAAGTTCTGCACCGAACCGTCCGCCGCGGTGATGGTCACCACCTGGCCGCAGACGGCCGCCAGAATAATGGCCACAACCACCGACGTGCCGATGCCCAGCAGGATCGGGATAATCTTGGCCATGCCTCTGCCCCAGATATTGAAAATCACGATGGAGAGCAGGGCGATAATCGCGATGGGCCAGCAGGTCTGGCAGTTGCTGACCGCACTGCCCGCCAGGCTCAGGCCGATGGCGATGATGATGGGGCCCGTGACGATGGGCGGGAAGAACTTCATCACCTTGGAAACGCCCACCAGTTTGATGATCGCCGCCAGCACCAGGTACAGCAGACCGGCGCAGGCAACGCCCAGGCAGGCATAGGGCAGCAGCTCGGCCTGGGTCAGGCCGTCCTTCCCGGCAGCGGGGGCCACGGCCGCGTAACCGCCCAGGAAAGCAAACGAAGAGCCCAGGAACGCCGGAACCTTCCCCTTGGTCAGCAGGTGGAACAGCAGCGTGCCCAGACCGGCCATCAGCAGCGTGGTAGCCACATCCAGCCCCGTCAGCAGCGGAACCAGAACCGTTGCACCGAACATGGCGAAGGTGTGCTGGATCCCGAGAATCAGCATCTTCGGGATGCCGAGCTTTCTGGCGTCGGTAATGGCGCCATTGTTTTTGTCGCTCATTTTCTCACTTCTCCTTTGTTGAATGTAGGTGAGCAAAAAAAAGGCGGCACCCCTCTCATCCTTGAGAGGAATACTGCCCATACTCCAAATGAAAAGCAACGGGAATGCGCCACCCGATCCTGGAAAAACTCAAAAATCGTTTTGTCATGGTCATCCACCGCCTTTTCGCTTTATCTGCAAAATGATACCATGGTTTTGCGGGAAATGCAAGAAAAAAATGAACAAAAAATGAACTTTGTCGATTTTGCCCGAAGGGGCTTCTTTTTCCTCCCCTTCTTCCCCGGATCCGCTCACAATCCTCCCAAAAAAGAGGGGCCTCCTCCCACGAGGAAGCCCCCTGTTTTCTCCGATTATCCGCGCACAAAGGCCGAGCGCGGCGCCCCGCAGCTGGGGCAGTTCTCCGGCAGCTCCTCAAACGGCGTATCCGGATCACTGAAACGGTACCCGCACACCGGGCAGATAAACGATTCGCCGTCCTGCCCGCGGGTGGCCGCCTGCGGCAGGTAAATGGGGGCATTCTTTGCCGGAACGCCCTTGATCTGCGTGCGGTAATCCTCGTAGGTCATGGGTTCCCCCACAAACGATTCACTGCCGGCCAGCACCTTGCCGATAAAAATCGTGTGGGTACCGGCATCCGCCTTGCCCACCACCTGGCACAGAACCCAGCAGCAGGTATCCTCCTTGATCACGGGAACCCCCTCGCGCAGCACCCGGTGGCGGATATTCTTCAGCTTTCCGCCAAAACGGCCGCTGGTAAAGCCCAGCGCACCGATCACCGCCCCGCTGGTGTTCTTCGAGAGAATGGAAACCGAGAAAATCCCGGTTCGCTCAATACATGCGTGGGAGTAGTTCTCCCGGCTCATGCACACGGAGATCCGGCAATCCGGCATCGGGGACACCTGGGAGACGGATGTACAGATACAGGCAGAAGGGCCGTTTTCTCCCTTTACGCCAACCGCATACATCCCATACGTAAACTGGTTCAAAATATCCGAATTCATTCTTCAGCCTCCTGCCTTTCCAGACTTTTTCACTTGATCCCAATAGGCTTTAAACGCCTGTTCATTTTTATTATCACCAAATTCATAATAATGCCGGTCCCGGAGAAGATCCGGCAGATAGGACTGCGCGACCCAGTGGCCGGGATAATCGTGGGGATATAAGTAGTGCTGGCCCCGCACCTTCGCATCCGCCCCGTCATAATGCCGGTTCTGCAGATGGCGGGGGATGGCGCCCACCTTCCCGTCCTGCACATCCTGCATGGCCGCACGGATCGCATCGTGGGCCGAATTGGACTTGGGGGCCATGCACACCAGCAGCACCGCATCCGCCAGGGGAAGCTGTGCCTCCGGCAGGCCCACCATCATGGCCGTATCCACGGCCGCCTTGACAATCGGCAGAATCTGCGGCCAGGCCAGCCCCACATCCTCGCTGGCGCACACCAGCAGCCTCCGGCAGGCCGACGGCAGATCCCCCGCCTCCAGCAGGCGGGCCAGATAGTGCAGCGCCGCATCCGGGTCGCTGCCCCGCATACTCTTCTGATAAGCCGACACGATGTCGTAGTGCTCGTCGCCGTCGCGGTCATAGCGCATGGCGCTGCGCTGGGTGAGCGAACGCGCCAACTCTTCCCCGATCACCAGGGTTCCGTCCTCCCGGGGAACGGCCGTCAGCACGCACAGCTCCACGGCGTTGACCGCCTTGCGCACATCGCCGCCGCAGCCCGCTGCAATGACCTGCACGGCGCTCTCCTCCACCTCGATGGGCGGCTGCCGGTCCTCCCCGCACAGGGAAAAGGCCCGGCGCACGGCAGGGACCACCTCCCGGGGCTGCACCGGTTTAAACTCAAACACGGTGGAGCGGCTGAGAATGGCGCCATACACATAGAAGTACGGATTCTCCGTGGTGGAGGCGATCAGCGTGATGCTGCCGTTCTCCAGAAATTCCAGCAGGGTCTGCTGCTGTTTTTTATTGAAATACTGAATCTCATCCAGATACAGCAGCACCCCGTTCATACCGTCGAGCGTGCCGGTCCGGGCGATCACCTCGCGGATATCCGCGGTGGAGGCGGTGGTCCCGTTCAGTTTGCAAAGGTGCTTGTGGGTACTCTTCGCGAGGATCGAGGCCACGGTGGTCTTTCCCACGCCGGACGGCCCGTAAAAAACCATATTGGGAATCTCGCCGGATTCCGCAATCCGGCGCAGGGGCATCCCCTTGCCCAACAGGTGGCTTTGCCCCACGATCTCGTCCAGCGTCTGGGGACGAATCCGGTCTGCAAGCGGTGCCGCCATGCTGCGGCCTCCTTTCCCAGGTTATCCCTGCGGCTCTTCCGTCTCCCGGGAAGCCTCTTCCCGGGGAGCCTCTCCCCGAGGAGCCGTTTCCTCTTCCGGCACGTCCGCGCCGGCGCCCCGGCGCTTGGCAATGCAGCGGAACAGATGATAATAGGCATACAAAAGGG
>JBJEQH010000144.1:0-10707 GCA_051881655.1 Candidatus Heritagella sp.
TGTTTACTTTTTTTCGCCCGTGTGGTATAATACAAAACGTTGCTACCCCGTTCCCGGATCAGGGGTTTCCCTTTTGCCAAAGGGGCTTCACCGTCCCTTTTCTGCGAGCGCGGGCAAATTTTAGAAAAGGTGGAATTTTTCATGCTGAAAGAAGAGAAAAATGCGATTATCAAAGAGTATGCCGTTCATGAGGGCGACACCGGTTCTCCCGAGGTGCAGATTGCGGTTCTGACCAAGCGCATCAGCGACCTGACCGAGCATCTGCGCACCCATCAGAAGGATCATCACTCCCGCCGCGGCCTGCTGAAGATGGTCGGTAAGAGAAAGAACCTGCTGGCTTATCTGCAGAAGACGGATATCGAGCGCTATCGTGCCGTTATCGCCAAGCTGGGTCTTCGTAAGTAATTTTCTCACAGTGATTTTGGAGGCAGGCATCAGCTTTTGTTGCCTGCCTTTCCATCATCTGAAACGAACGTTTTGGCAGGGAGGGCCGTGTTTTTAGCAGTGAAACGAGGGGGACAGCCGCCGCAGGGCGGAAAAGTGACTGCCCTTTGGTTTAATTGCTAAAATGCATCGGTGCTTTTCCCGGCCATCGCTTTCCTGAATCAGGAGAAGCAGACAAAATGAATGGAGGAAAAAGCATGTTTGAAAAGTATCGCGTATTCGAAACCGAATTCGCAGGCCGCCCGCTGGTTGTGGAAACCGGCAAAATGGGCCAGCTGGCCAACGGTGAGTGCCTGGTCCGCTATGGCGAGACCGTGGTGCATGTGGCCGCAACGGCCTCGGCCAAACCCCGTGACGGTGTGGACTTCTTCCCGCTGTCCGTGGATTTTGAGGAGAAGCTGTATTCGGTGGGCCGCATTCCCGGCTCGTTCCTGAAGCGGGAGGGCCGCCCCACGGACAAGGCCATTCTGGTCTGCCGAGTGATTGACCGCCCGATCCGCCCGCTGTTCCCCAAGGATATGCGCAACGATGTGTCTATCGTCTGCACGGTGATGAGCGTGGATCCCGACTGCTCGCCGGAGATCACGGCCATGATCGGCACGTCCATCGCCCTGAGCATTTCCGATATCCCGTGGAACGGCCCGATCAGCGGCGTTTCCGTGGGCCTGGTGGATGGCAAGTTCGTGATGAACCCCACCGAGGAGCAGCGCAAGGTCAGCCAGATGGCGGTGACCGTGGCCTCTACGGACAGCCGGGTGGCGATGATCGAGGCCGGCGCCAACGAAGTGAGCGACGAGGATATGTTCGACGGCATTATGGCCGGTCATGAGTGCAACCAGAAGATCATCGAGTTTATTAAGGGCATCCAGAAGGAGATCGGCAAGGAGAAGTTCTCCTATCCGAGCAACGAGCCCGACCACGATATGTTCGAGGCCGTGAAGGAATTTGCGGTGGAGGATGTAAAGCTGGCCATGGATACGGACGACAAGACCGTCCGCGATGAGCGCCTGAAACCCATTTATGAAAAAGTACACGAGCACTTCGACCCGCTGTATCCCGGCGAGGAAGCGAAGATTGACGAGTGCATGTATAAGACCCAGAAGTTCGTTGTGCGCCGCTGGCTGCTGGACGAGCAGAAGCGCGTGGACGGCCGCAAGATGGATGAAATCCGCCCGCTGGCCGCCGAAGTGGGCCTGCTGCCCCGCGTACACGGTTCCGGTCTGTTCACCCGCGGCCAGACCCAGGTGCTGACCGTGACCACCCTGGGCCCGGTCAGCGATGCCCAGATGCTGGACGGCATCGACGGCGAGACCGAAAAGCGGTATATTCACCACTACAACTTCCCCTCCTACTCGGTGGGCGAGACCAAGCCCAGCCGCGGCCCCGGCCGCCGCGAGATCGGCCATGGTGCCCTGGCAGAGCGGGCCCTGCTGCCCGTGATCCCCAGCGTGGAGGAATTCCCCTATGCGCTGCGCCTGGTCTCTGAGGTGCTGTCCTCCAACGGCTCCACTTCCCAGGGTTCGGTCTGCGGCAGCACCCTGTCCCTGATGGACGCCGGTGTTCCGATCAAGGCGCCGGTGGCCGGTATCTCCTGCGGCCTGATCACCGAGGGCGACCGCTGGATGACCATGGTGGACATCCAGGGCGTCGAGGACTTCTTCGGCGATATGGACTTCAAGGTGGCCGGTACCCACAAGGGCATTACCGCCATTCAGATGGACCTGAAGATCTCCGGCCTGACCCCCGAAATCATCAAAGAGGCCCTGCACAAAACCCATGTGGCCCGTGACTATATCATCGACGAGGTCCTGCTCAAGGCCATTCCCGAGCCCCGCGCCGAGCTGTCGAAGTATGCACCGAAGATGCTCTCTACCGTGATCCCGGTGGAGAAGATCCGCGAGGTCATCGGCTCCGGCGGAAAGGTGATCCAGAAGATCTGCGCCGAGTGCGAGGTCAAGGTGGATGTGGAAGAGGATGGACATGTGTTTGTCTCCGGCATTGACCAGGAGAAGTGCGAACGCGCCATGACCATTATCGACACCATTGTCAACGATCCCGAGCCCGGCACCTACTACACCGGCCGTGTAACCCGGCTGATGGACTTCGGTGCCTTTGTGGAGATTGCCCCCGGCAAGGAGGGTCTGGTTCACATTTCCCGCCTGGATGTCAAGCGCGTGGACAAGGTGACGGATGTGGTCAATGTGGGCGATACCGTGAAGGTAAAGGTACTGGAAATCGACGACAAGGGCCGGCTGAACCTCAGCCGCCGCGACGCCCTGATTGATCTGGACGGTCTGGTGCCCGAGAACACCATCAGCGATGCGCCCCGCCGCCGCGATGACCGTCCCCACGGCCGCCGCGATGACCGCCGGGAGGATCGCTCCCGCAGCAACTACCGCCGCCGCGACAATGAGTAAGCAATTTGAATAATCATACAGGCCCCTGCACCGAATGGCCCCGCCGGACGGTGCAGGGGCCTTTTTCTGTTCTCTGCGTTTTTAGGCTTTTATGGGGAAGTAGAAGGAAAACAAGATTAAATAACCAAATTTTCCGATATTTTATATAGAATGACAATTAGAATTACAAAAGACTGGAGATTCTGCCCATGGACAGCGGCAATGAATAGGTATACAATAAAAACATGAAAAAGGAAACTCTTATGAGGAGGAGGAAAAAGAAAATGAAACGTTTTTTTGTGGACTGGTTCTTCTTCATGCGCTGTCCTGGGGGGAGCAGGCCGTGTATGCCCAGGTGCTGGACGTGGTGAACAGTAAGTACACCTTTGGGCCCATCAAAGGGTTCACGGTGGTGCTGTCGCTGCTGCTGGCCGGGCTGCTGATTTTCACCCTGTATGGGGTGCACCCGCGCACGGCAAAGGCGGCCTATGCCGGGGCGGCGGTTTGCGGAGGGCTGCTGGTGATCCAGGGGGTTCTTCTGTACTTCTTCTGGTTTGATGCGTGCCTGCGCGAAGTCAGTCTGCCGTCGGTGATGCTGGCGCTGGACCTGATCCTGCTGATTCTCCTGGCCGTGCGGGGAAGCTGGCTTGGGGCAAGCGGAGGAGAAAAAACGGGCGGATAAAGCGGTGCCCGTTTTTCATAAAAGGAGGGAATAAAATGAAACGGTTTTTAAGCGGGTTGGTACTTCTGCAGGCGGTGTGCATCGGCGGCAGCGCCTGGTGGCAAAATGCCGAGCTGCAGGCCCAGGCGACATACGATAATACCGGGCGGTTTCTGGTGGGGCTGCTCATTTTACCCCTGCTGATGGCGGCGGTGATCACGCTGATGTGAGCGGGTGTCCGCCCCGGATCCGTTGGGCAGGGCCTGATCATGACCGGCGCGGCGCTGGTCTGCACGGTGGGCGTGGGCATCTGGCTGATGACAACCTGGGTGTTTATGAATACCGGTTATGGCTACACGCCTCTGCTGTTCTGGCTGGACGCGGCGGCCGTGGTGGCGGCAGCCGTACAGACGGTGCGGGTAAAAAAGAGCGCCGGATAACAAAAAACAGGAAGCGGGCCCCATGGGGCCCGCTTTTTTTGCGCCAATTGTCCCGACGGCGCTATGCTTTTTACCGGGTTTATGGTATACTGAAACCACTGGAAAATGGAAAGAAAAAGGAAGTGCGCATCATGTCCGCCATTACACAGGCACACCGAATTGTGGTGAAGGTGGGAACCTCCACCCTGACATATGACAGCGGGCGGCTGAACCTGCGCCGGGTGGAAACCCTGTGCAAGGTGCTGGCCGATCTGCAGAATGCCGGGCACCAGATGGTGCTGGTCTCCTCGGGGGCCATGGGCGTCGGTATGGGAAAGGCTGGGATTCATCGCCGCCCCGATGAGATCGCCCGCCGCCAGGCGCTGGCAGCCGTGGGGCAGTGTGAGCTGATGTTTATTTACGACAAATTCTTCGGCGAGTACAACCGCACCGTCGCCCAGGTGCTGATGACCGCCGACGTTCTGGAGCGGCCCCACAGCCGCCGGAATGTGGAGAACACGTTTTCGGCGCTGATGGAAATGGAGATGATCCCCGTGGTCAATGAGAATGACACCGTGGCGGTGGATGAACTGGAGGGCCCCAGCTTTGGCGATAACGATACGCTGTCGGCCATTGTGGCCGAGCTGACGGATGCCGATCTGCTGGTGATCCTGACGGATATCGACGGCCTGTATGACAGCGATCCCCGCCAGAACCCGCAGGCCCGCCGTATCCCGTATGTTCCCGTCATTACCCCGCAGATCGAGGCGCTGGCCGGAGGGGCAGGCAGCAGCCGCGGCACCGGCGGCATGATTACCAAAATCCGGGCCGCCCGGCGGGTAAACGAGCGGGGCGTGCCCTGCTGCATTGTCAGTGGGTCGGATCCCACGATTTTGTACGACCTGCTGGCCGGGCGCCAGGTTGGAACAACTTTCGGCGGCGAAGAGCGGTAAAATCAGAGAAAAGGGCGAAGGAGGAACCATGCCATGACCATACTGGAACAAATGGGAGAGCGGGCCCGCGCGGCGGCCCGGGTGCTGGCCTGTGCCGGTTCCCGGCAGAAGGACGAGGCCCTGCGGCAGATTGCCCGGGCTTTTCGGGAAGAGGAGGCGGTGATTCTGGCCGCCAACCGTGAGGATATCGAGAGGGCTAAAGCGGACGGCATGACCCCCTCCCTGTTGGACCGGCTGACCCTGACCCCGCAGCGGCTGGAGGGAATGGCCGCCGGTGCCGAAGAGGTGGCCGCCCAGCCCGACCCGGTGGGGCGGGTGCTGGAGGGCGGGAAACGCCCCAATGGCCTGCTGATTGAGAAAATTACGGTGCCCCTGGGGGTCATCGGCATGATTTATGAATCCCGCCCCAACGTGACCGGCGATGCGGCGGTATTGTGCCTGAAGGCCGGCAATGCGGTGATCCTGCGCGGCGGGAAAGAGGCGTTTTCCAGCAACCGGGCCATTGTGCGGGTGATGCAGGAGGCATTGTCCCGGGCCGGGCTGCCCCGGGACAGCGTGCAGCTGGTGGAGGACACCAGCCGCCGGTCGGCCGTGGAGATGATGGAGCTGACCGGATATCTGGATGTGCTGATCCCCCGCGGGGGCGCGGGGCTGATCCGCTCGGTGGTGGAGAACGCGAGAGTTCCGGTGATTGAGACCGGCGTGGGCAACTGCCATGTGTATGTGGATAAAGACGCGGATATCGATCTGGCCGCCGCCGTGATTGAGAACGCCAAGACTTCCCGCCCCTCGGTGTGCAATGCGATCGAGACCATTCTGGTGCATCGGGAGATTGCGGAGAGGGCCCTGCCGGTCATCGCGGAAAAGCTGGAGACGCATCATGTGGAACTGCGCGCCTGTGAGCGGGCGCGGAAAATCCTGCCCCAGGCCGTACCGGCCCGGGAGGAGGATTGGGAGACGGAGTACCTCGATTTGATCCTGGCGGTCCGGGTAGTGGACGACATAGAGGAAGCCCTCTCCCATATTGCCCGGTATGGCAGCGGCCACAGCGAGGCCATTATCACCCGGGATTACGCGGCGGCCGAGGACTTTTTAAATCGCGTGGATGCGGCGGCGGTGTACGTCAATGCCTCCACCCGGTTTACCGACGGCGGCGAGTTCGGGCTGGGGGCCGAGATCGGTATCTCCACCCAAAAACTGCACGCCCGCGGCCCCATGGGGCTGCAGCAGCTGACCACCACGAAGTTTCTGGTCCGCGGCAGCGGCCAGATTCGATAAACCACACGCCCGCAGGGGCAATTTTGAAACAGGAAAGGAGTGCCGGTATGGCCCCCGAAATGGAAGAGAACAAGGAAAAAAAGGAAGCCCCGGAGATTCCGGAGCCGATTGAGAGCGATTACCGCAGTTTTCATGCCCGGGAGAGGGCGAACATCCGGGCCCTGGGGGAGACCACCCGTGTGCTGCGCGATGCCATCAGCCAGGCCCGGGAGAATTTGGAGGAAACCCCCGAGGATCCGGAGTGGGATGACTTCCTGCTGGAGGAAGAGGAAGAAGAGGGCAGCCGTGAGGACAGGGCCCTACAGCGCGGCGGCGAAGAACCCGAAGACGCGAAGAATGCGGAGGAAGAAGAGAAAGCACCCCGGGTGCGCCTACGCGGCCGCTACCGCCGCGGTATGGTGGTGGGTGTGCTGGTGCTTTTGTTCGCGCTGGTCGGCGTGGTGTATGTGACCACGGCGGTGGTGCAGCAGATCTATACGGCGGTGACCGACGACAGTGCCCTGCGCGCCTATGACGAAAAAATAAAGCCGGTGGTGATGCAGGATCCCAGGGCGTTCGAATCCTGGGAAGAGCTCAGCGGGGAGACCGTGCTGACCGCGGCGGTCTGGCAGGAGATTTTGACCGGTGACTCCTTCACCTATGATGAAACCGGGCGCACCATCCTGTCGTATGCCCGTGTGCTGAAGGCGGCCCGCACGCTGTTTGGCCCGGACTGCGAGATTGATCCGTCGCTCCTTCCGGCGGACAGCTACATTTCCTATGAGGAAGAGAGCAACGAATTCCACATTACCCCTTATACCGATACCGACAGCTTTACCCCCTATACCATGGAGGAGAGCCGCAGCGGCGAGGAGATTCTGCTGCGGGTGGGGTACGTCTCGGCCATGGACGACTGGAGGCAGGAGGTCTCGGGTGTGGAGAAACCCACACCGGTAAAGTATATGCAGTATGTGCTTCGGACCGATGAAGAGGGGAATACGTATATCAGCGCCGTGCGCGAAGCTCCGTAACCGGCTACATCAGCAAAAATAAAAGGGCAAACAGCAGCCCGGGATCCCGGTCGTCGTCACACAGAAGGATCAGCAGGGAGAGAATGAGAGTGCGGTCCTTATCCCGCAGCAGGGTTTCAAATCCACTGGGGGCCGGGGCGGGCGGTGGATTTTCCCGGGGTGGTTCCGGCGGTTTCTCCGGCGGGGACTCCGGGGCCTGCGGCGGTACCGGAGGCGGTGTGCGTTTTTCTGTGGACTCGGTGTGGCGGCGGGCCCGGTCCTGCATGTCCCGCACCCGGCGTACGGCCTCTTCCTGCATGCGGCGGATATCTTCCTGCGGCATAGGGATTCCTCCTCTCACGACCCCAGAAGCGAGGTCAAAATTCCGCTCTGCTTCAGCTGTGGCAGCAGCCGCATCAGCTGAAGAATGCGCACGGCTTCGTCGATTTTTTTCTGTCGGGCAGGGCTGAGCAGCGGCCGCAGGGCGTGCAGCAGCCGGGTGCTGTCATCCTCCTGCTTCAGGCGGGAGAACAGCGGCATCAGCCGCGAAACGGTCTGCAAAAGGTTCGGGTCCATTCCCTGAAGGGGAACGGCAGGGGCCGGAGCGGGTGCCGGTGCGGGCGGCGCGGGCGCCGGGGGAGAATCCCCCAGCCCCAGCGAGGCCGCCAGTGACCGGATGCGCTCCATGCTCTGCGGATCGTTGAGAATGGCGCCCAGCTGCCCGGACAGGGCCTGACTGGAATCATCCATGGGGTTTGTCTCCTTTCATCAGCATTTGAAACAGGGCCTGGGCCTGCGGGGTACTCAGCAGTTTTTCGGCCGCTTTCTGATCGGTAAGAACCCGGCGCAGTTTTTCGGCATCCTGGGGATTGGCCTGCTGCAGCATCTGATCCAGGGATCCGTTCTGGGCGGCTTTCTGTAAATCCTGCGGGCGGGTGCCCAGGGACCGGGCGGCGGCGGCCAGCAGTTTTTCCAGCGAAGAATTGTCAGCTTGCATTGATTGATCACGCTCCTTTGCCATACATTCTATGCACAAGGGGCCAAAACCATGAAAAGGAGGGGCCGGTTATGCGGGTCCTGGTTGTTTCGGATACCCATGGGGATCTGTTTGCCCTGCGGCAGGCACTTCTCTGTCAGCCAAAGGCCGAGGTGGTGATTCACCTGGGGGACGGATATGACGAATGGCAGCAGGTGAAGAGCGACTTTCCGGAGAAGGCCTTTTATGGGGTGCGCGGCAACAATGACTGGGGCTGCCGGGAGGTGCCCCTGGATGATGAGATTTATCTGTTGAAAAAGCATATTGTCTATACGCACGGACATACCCATTATGTAAAGTACGGGCTGTATGATCTGATCACCGATGCCCGGAGCAAAAAGGCGGATGTGCTGCTGTATGGGCACACCCATGTGCCCGATTGCCGGTATGAGGACGGGCTGTATATTGTCAACCCCGGTTCCCTGCACGGATCGTTCGGCACCTTTGCCATTCTGGATATCACCCACCAGGGGATTGTGCCCACCATCCTGCATTTGCATGGATAAAAGAAACGCGAAGAAGTTTTTGCGATATTGACATCTGTTTTGCGAAATGCTATCCTTATCTTGTATAAAAAGGAGAGGAATCTCCGTTTTGATTTTTTCAAATAGAAAATAAAAAAGAGAAAGGACCGTGACTGTTCATGACCGAATATGAGAAGTGGCTGAACCGCCAGCTGGAGGACAGCTCTCTGACGGAAGAGCTTCGCAGCATCCAGAACCAACCGGAGGAGATTAACGACCGATTTTATCAGGATCTGGCATTCGGTACGGCGGGCCTGCGCGGTGTGCTGGGAGCCGGGACCAACCGGATGAATATCTATACCGTGCGCAAAGCGACCCAGGGCCTTTCCAATTATTTGAACCAGCATAAAACGGACCATGTTCCCACCGTGGCTATCGGATATGACAGCCGTATCAACAGCACGCTGTTCTCCGAGGAATCGGCGGCGGTGCTGGCGGCCAATGGGATCAAGGCTTATCTGTACCCGCAGCTGATGCCCACTCCGGCGCTGTCGTTTGCGGTGCGGTATCTGCACTGCGATGCCGGTATCTGCGTGACGGCCAGCCACAATCCCGCCAAATACAACGGCTATAAGTGCTACGGCAGTGACGGCTGCCAGATTACGGCGGAGATGGCCAACGATGTGCAGGACGAGATCAACCGCCTGGATATCTTCGAAGATGTGAAGACCATGCCCTTTGAAGAGGGAAAGAAGAGCGGGCTGATCGAAATGATCGGCGACGACGTGGTGGATGCCTATCTCGATGCCGTGGAGAGCGTCAGTGTGCGCAAGCCTACCGGTCCGCTGAAGGTGGTATATACCCCCCTGAACGGCGCCGGAAAGATGTGCGTGACCCGGATTCTCGAGCGCATCGGCGTCAGTGATGTGACCATTGTTCCCGAGCAGAGCGAGCCGGACGGCAACTTCCCCACCTGCCCGTTCCCGAACCCCGAAATCCGCGAGGCCCTGCAGAAGGGCCTGGAGCTGTGCGAGACCGTGCAGCCCGACCTGCTGCTGGCCACCGACCCGGACAGCGACCGCGTGGGCATTGCGGTGAACCAGCACGGCAAGTACCAGCTGATGACCGGCAACGAGGTGGGCGTACTGTTGCTGAACTTCATCGCGGCGGCCAAGCAGGAAAAGGGCGAGATGCCCGAAAATCCGGTGGCGGTGACCACCATCGTCTCCACCGATATGGTGGATCCCATTGCGGCCGATTACGGCATCGAGATGCGCCGCGTGCTCACGGGCTTTAAATACATCGGCGACCAGATTGCTTCCCTGGAGGCCGAGGGCCATTCCGAGCGCTATCTGCTGGGCTTTGAGGAGAGCTACGGCTATCTGTCCGGCGGTTATGTCCGCGATAAGGACGCCGTGGACGGCAGCATGCTGATCTGCGAAATGACCCAGTACTACAAGGAAAAGGGTATGACGCTGGTGGATGCTATCCATGCCCTGTATGAAAAATACGGTTATTATGTCAACGGTGTGGTAAACCAGGCCTTTGAAGGGGAAGCCGGAATGAAGCAGATGACGGCCATCATGGAAAATCTGCGCCAGAATCCCCCGGCGGCCATTGCGGGTCATGCCGTGGTGGGCCACAGCGATTATAAGGAATCGGTCCGCGTGGAAAAGGGCGAGACGAGCGAAATCCATCTTCCCAAATCCAATGTGCTGGAATACCGCATGGATAACGGCTGCAAGCTGATCGTGCGTCCCTCCGGCACCGAGCCGAAGATCAAGATCTATCTCTCCGGCAAAGGCGCCACGCAGCAGGAAAGCGAGGCTCTGGTCGAGAAGATGAAGCAGGACGTACCGGCCCTGTTGGGAATCTGAGAAAAAGCATAAAAAGGCGCCGCTTAAAAAAGCGGCGCCCTTTTTGTGGAAAAAATACGGCGGCCGGGATACCCCGGCCGCCGTACAAATTTTTCTGTCAGGCGAGGGTGGCCGCCATAACGGCCTTGATGGTGTGCATACGGTTTTCCGCCTCGTCAAATACAATGGACTGCGGCCCTTCGAATACCTC
>JBJEQH010000145.1:0-10703 GCA_051881655.1 Candidatus Heritagella sp.
GAACAGCGTCAGCACCAGTGCCTCCTGCGGGCCCAGCACCCGCAGCCCCACCGCCGGAATCCAGCCCAGGCACAGCCACACGATGCTGATCACCAGCCACACCACCGTATTGACCCCCTGCTCCATCAGAACGCCCGACCAGATGCAGCCGCCCAGCGCCGCCAGATACAAAAGCACCGTCAGCAGCAGGACCACCATGCCGTTTTTCCGGTTTTTCAGTACAATCTCTTTCATAATTTTTTCCTCCCTTTTTCGCAACCTTCAAGTTGATATCATAATGATATCAAACAAAAGGAATCCTGTCAAGGGTTTTCCGCAAAAAATGCCGGGCACCCGCTGGGGGCCGCCCGGCATTCTCCATCCTTCCTCCGGCCAAAGCCGCTCTTTTATAGCAGACGGTACCCGGCCTGCTCCAGAGCCTGGCGGATACACTGCACATGCTCGTGATCCCTTGTCTCCACGCACAGGCGTAGGGTGCAGGCGGTAATATCGTGGTCCTCCCCGGCATGGTCGTGGTGTACGGCGACCACATTGGCGCCCAGCCCCGCCACAATGCTGGAGACTGCCACCAGCTGGCCGGGCTTATCCGGCAGCTCCACCGTGAACTCGGCGCTGCGGCCGGTTTTCAGCAGGCCGCGGCCAATCACGCGGGACAGGATGGTCACATCAATGTTGCCGCCGCTGATCACGGCAACCACCTTTTTGCCTTTGACGTCGATCTTATCGAACATCACAGCCGCCAGCGATACGGCACCGGCACCCTCAGCGATCATCTTCTGCTTTTCAATCAGGGTCAGAATCGCGGTGGAAACCTCGTCATCGGTGACGGTGACCACATCGTCCACATACCGGCTGCACAGATCATACGTCAAATCACCCGGTTCCTTGACCATGATGCCGTCGGCAATGGTAGAGACGAAATCCAGCTTCTGGATTTTATGCTCCTGCAGGCTCTTCACCATGCTGGGAGCACCGGCGCTCTGCACGCCGTAGACCTTGCACCGGGGATTCAGGGATTTCACCGCGAAGGCCACGCCGCTGATCAGGCCGCCGCCGCCCACCGGCACGACCACCACGTCCGCGTCGGCCAGTTCATCCAGAATCTCCAGTCCGATGGTCCCCTGTCCGGCGATTACGTTTTCGTCATTAAACGGGTGAATAAAAGTGGCGCCGCTCTCCTGCTGCAGTTCCACCGCCTTGCGGTAAGCGTCGTCATACACACCCTTGACCAGCGTGACCTGGGCGCCGTAGCTCTTGGTGGCCTCCACCTTGGAGATCGGGGCCCCGTCGGGAATGCAGATGTTGGCGCGGATGCCGTTTTTCTGCGCGGCCAGCGCCACCCCCTGGGCATGGTTGCCCGCCGAGCAGGCGATGACGCCTCGGGCCTTCTCCTCCTCGGAGAGCTGCGAAATCTTGTAGTAGGCGCCGCGCACCTTAAAGGATCCCGTCACCTGCAGGCACTCGGGTTTCAGATAGAGCTCACAGTCCTCGCGCAGGCTGGTCTTGATCAGATCGGTGTGGCGCAGAACAGGATTCAGGGCAAAACGGGCAGAGTAAATTTTATCCAGGGTCAGCATGTTCTTCGTTCCTTCTTTCTTTCTATCGCCGGCGGGTCAGTCCAGTTGGATGGCCATAGTACCGGTGCGCAGCATTTTCTTGATTTCCTCCTGGGCGAACAACCGCACAAACGAGTCCAGCGTCGCCGGGGTTCCCACCACTTCGAACAGCACCGTATCCTCGGTGACGTACAGCACCTCGGCGTGGAACACCTGGGCGATACCCAGCAGGCGGTTGCGGTTTTCCAGGGTGCGGTTCACTGCAATCAGCATGTGCTCGCGGGCGATGCAGCCGGTGGGATCCAGCACGGTCACACGCACCACATCCACCAGCTTTTCCACTTGCTTTTTCACCTGGCTGACCACGCGGTCGTCACCGGTGACCACAATCAGAATTTCCGTCAGATCCGGGTTGATGGTCTGGGCCGCGACAATACTTTTGATATTATAGCAGCGCCGGCTGAACAGGCCGGAAATGCGCTGCAGCACACCGGAATGGTTCTTTACCTGTACCGAGAGGATAAAATCCTTTTCTTCCTGATTCATCTTTCGCACTCCTCCTTACATCTCCAGCAGCGGTTCCTCCGCCGAAGCACCGGCGGGTACCATGGGCAGCACATTGCAGTCCGGATCGGTCAGGCAGTTGATCAGCACCGGCCCCTCGGTCCGCAAAGCGGCCGTCAGCACCGGCTCCACATCCTCTTTGGTGCGGATGGTCATGGCCTGCACGCCGAACGCCTGGGCCAACAGCTCGTAATTGGTCTTTTTCTCCAACGTCGTCTGGGAGAAGCGCCCGCCGTAGAAGAGCTTCTGCCACTGGCGTACCATTCCCAGCACCTGGTTATTAAACAGCAGCTCGATTACCGGGATGCCGTATTTCGAAGCCGTGGACAGCTCGTTGCAATTCATGTGGAAGCTGCCGTCACCGGCGATGTTGATCACCTGCTTCTCCGGGCAGGCCAACTGGGCACCGATACAAGCCCCCAGCCCGTAGCCCATGGTTCCCAGTCCGCCGGAGGAGAGGAACTGGTGCGTGTGGCGGAAGCGGTAGAACTGGGCGGCCCACATCTGATGCTGTCCCACCTCGGTGGTGAGAATGGCCTCGCCATCGGTCAGCCGGTCCAGCGTTTCCAGCACATACTGGGGGGTGGGATAATCGGTTTCCCCGTTTCTCTGCACCAGCGGGTACTCCTGCTGCCAGGCATCCACCTGCTTCATCCACTCCTCGTGATGCTGCTGGGGCAGGTTTTCCAGCAGCTGCTCCATAATCAGGCGGGCGTCGCCGCACAGCTTGCTGTCCACCAGAATGTTTTTGTCAATCTCGGCGGGGTCGATATCAATCTGCACAATTTTGCAGTGGGTGGCAAAGGTGGAAGCGTTGCACAGCACGCGGTCGGAAAACCGGGTGCCGACGGCCACAAACAGGTCGCAGTTTTTCAGCGCCAGCGCCGATACCTTGGTGCCGTGCATGCCCAGCATACCCATATACCGCCGGTTGTGCTGGTCAAAACCGCCTTGGCACATCAGCGAACAGGCGACCGGCGCATCCAGCCGTTCGGCCAGCTCCTTCGCTGCGGCACTGCCCTCGGCGGCCATCACACCGCCGCCCAGATACAAAAACGGGCGCCGGGCTTTGGACAGCAGCTCGGCCACATTCGCAATTTCCCGCTGGGAGGGTCCGGCCGGAGGCGGCGGGCAGACCGGGGTCTTCGGCTCGTACTCGGTCACCTGGGCGGAGATGTCCTTGGGAATATCCACCAGCACCGGGCCGCGGCGCCCCTCCTGGGCCAGATAAAACGCCTCGCGGATCGTATCGGCCAGCTGGCGGACGTCCTTGACAATATAGTTGTGCTTGGTAATGGGCATGGTCACCCCGGTGATATCCACCTCCTGGAAGCTGTCCAGCCCCAGCAAGCTGCGCCCCACGTTGCCGGTGATTGCCACCATGGGGATGGAATCCATATAGGCCGTGGCGATCCCGGTGACCAGATTCGTCGCACCGGGGCCGGAGGTGGCGATGACCACCCCGGTCTTCCCGCTGGCGCGGGCGTACCCATCTGCCGCATGGGCGGCCCCCTGCTCATGGCTGGTCTCGATATGACGGATGCGGTCGCTGTACTTGTAAAGTGCATCGTAAATGTTCAAAACAGCGCCGCCCGGATACCCGAAAACGGTATCCACTCCCTGCTCCAGCAGGCATTCCATGATAATATCCGAACCATTCAGCTGCATTTTCTCTTCCTCCTTGCATACTCGTGGCCTTCTCCCACAAAACCTGTCAATAAAGAAATAAAAGCCTTCGTCTCTGTTTTCAAGAGACGAAGGCCTGCTTTCCATTCAGGTATACTCCGCGGTACCACTCTTTTTGCCGCTTTCGGCGGCCGCTCTACAGGCATCCAACAATGCCTCTCCCATGATAACGGGGGAATTCCGGACCGGTTTACTTTCTGACTGTATCAGAGTTCAGCGGTCTGCTCCAGGGTGATCGATTGCAGCGGTTCCGTTGCCTTCCACCAACCGGCAGCTCTCTTTTCGAAAACACATCTGCATTCCTGTCCCTTTCGGCGCATTTTTCTATGAAGTTATTTCCATAATAGGAGAGTTTTCCCGTTTTGTCAAGCGAAAATTGCAACTTCATCAGAAATTGCAATTTGATGGACACGAAATGTCTCTTTGTCCCCCATTTTTCCGACCGGTTTCCGATTGCCCGAATTTCGTCTTTCTCTTTGTGAATTTTTTGTGAAACCGGGATTCATTTTTTTCTGATTTCTTTGACATTGGCCCCCCTGTCGTTTATAATTTAGAAAGGCATCAAGGAAGGGAAAGCGGCAGGCTCTCCCTTTGCCATCCGGCTGTTTCTGCATTCCGGCAGAAGACCCGGTTGTCCGTTTTCTGCCGCAGGGGTGCCGATCCCTTTCTTTCGGTAGACGGATAAAAATGAAAACGAAAGGATAAGGTGGTGATCCTATTGGCGGAAAAAGCCCTGGAGGCCGTTAAAAAGGCGGAGGAAAATGCCCAGAAAGAACTGCTTCGTGCGAAAGAAAGCGGAGAGCTCCTGCTGGAGAAGGCCAGAAAAGACGCCAAGGAACAATTGGAAAAAGCCCGGGCAGTAGCGGTACGGGAGGAGAAAGCCGCCCAGCAGCAGGCTGATTTTGCGGCGCAGGAACTCCTTTACCGGGAAAAAGCCGAAACCGAACGCCTGCAGAATGACATGCAGAAAAAGAGTCTGGACCGGAAGGACGACGTCATTCAGGCCCTGATTCAAACAGTGGTGGGATAATTCCCCCACAGTACATCCCATTATTTTGTAAAGGAGGTTGATTCTATGGCGGTGCTGCCTATGCAGCATATTCGTATTTATGCCTTAAAAGAGAACCGCAAAGCGATTCTCGAGCTTTTGCAGCGGCGCGGTGCCGTGGAAATTACCGATCCCAAAATAAGCAGTTCCCTTTTTCAGAAAATGGACACCAGCACAGCCCAGAGCACCTTTGAAAAAAGTGCCGCCACCGCCCAGCAGGCCCTCGAGGCCGTACTGGCACTGGCCCCCGAAAAGGGCGGCCTGCTGAAAATGCTGGAAGGGCGCCGGAGCCTGAGCCTGGAGGATTATGAAAACAGGGTAAACGAACGGGAAGAAGTTTCCAAAATTGCTTCCCGCATTGTTCTGCTTCAAAAGGAAATCGGCGATCAGAAAGCGGAAATCGTCCGCCTGCAAACGCAGATCGAAGCCCTGACGCCCTGGTACGCGCTGGATATTTCCATGCGGGTAAAGGAGACGAAAAGCGCACGGGTCTTCATCGGGATTTTCCCGCAGGAGTACACCGAGACCGGTTTAAAAGAGGCCATTGCCAAGGCCGACAGCCGTCTGTCGGTTCCGGTATGCGAAATTGTCAGCAGTCAGAACCAGCAGACCTGTGCGTTCTTGATGTGCAAAAAGAGCGAGGGCGAGGCGATGGAGACGGCCATCCGTTCCCTGGGCTTCTCCTATCCGCAGAATCCCAGCAAGGTTCCGCCCAAAAAGCGGCAGGAAATTCTGCAGGGGCGCGTGGAAAAGGCTGAGGCCATCATCCGAAAGGACGAGGAGGAGATCCTCTCCTATCAGGATCAGACCGACCGTCTGCGGTTTCTCGCGGATTATTACACCATGCGCACCGACAAGTACGCCGTGCTGGGCCGCCTGGCCCAGAGTCCCCACACCTTCCTGGTGACCGGATATGTGGTCAAAGAGGAGGCCCCGGCCCTGCAGAAAGAACTGGAGGAAAAATATCAGGCCTTCGTCGAGCTGTCGGATCCCGGTAAGAAAGAGGATGTGCCGGTCAAGCTGAAGAATAACGGCTTCTCTTCTCCCGTTGAGCCGGTGCTGGAGGGCTACTCCATGCCCGGTCGGGGCGAGGTGGATCCCTGCTCGGTCATGGCCATCTTCTATTACGTTCTGTTCGGCATGATGCTGTCCGATGCCGGCTATGGTCTGATTATGGTCCTCGGATGCGGCTGGGTTCTGCACAAATACCGCCGTTCCATGGAGAGCGGCCTGCGCAAAACGCTGACCATGTTCCTGTTCAGCGGCATTTCCACCACGTTCTGGGGCGTGATGTTCGGCGGCTATTTCGGCAATGCCATTCCCATGATCGCCCAGACCTTCTTCCACACAAGTGTAACCATTGCACCGCTGTGGTTTGATCCCGTGTCGGATCCCATGCGCCTGCTGGTGTTCTCGTTGCTGCTGGGCGTGATTCATCTGTTTGCCGGACTGGGCATGCAGTTCTATCAGCTGGCAAAGCAGCACAAATGGGCCGACGCCATTTATGACGTGGTGTTCTGGTACCTTCTGGTCGGCGGACTGATTGTCTATATGCTGTCCACGCCGCTGGTTACCGGCATGCTGGCCCTTACCTTCCTTCTGCCGGAAAGCGTGGGCTTGGTTGGGGCTGTTCTGGCGGGTATCGGGGCTGTGGGTATTGTTGCCACATCCGGCCGCTCCAGCCGCAGCTTCGGCAAGCGGCTGCTCAAAGGGCTTTATGGCCTTTACGGGATCTCCAGCTGGCTGAGCGACATTCTGTCCTACTCCCGTCTGCTGGCCCTGGGTCTTGCCACCGGCGTTATCGCCAACGTTTTCAACCAGATGGGCGCCATGGCCGGCGACGGCATTATCGGTGCCATCTTCTTTGCGGTGGTGTTCGTGATCGGCCATGTGCTGAATATCGCCATCAACCTGCTGGGCGCGTATGTACACACCAACCGCCTGCAGTATGTGGAATTCTTCGGAAAATTTTACGAGGGCGGCGGACGCAAGTTCTCCCCCTTCTCCATTAAGACAAAATTCTTTACTATTAAGGAGGAACAATAATATGGATATCAATGTTCTCGGTATGCCTCTCGCAGTTCTGGGCGCGGCACTGGCCGCTCTTCTGGCCGGTATCGGCTCTGCCATCGGCGTCGGCATGGGCGGCCAGGCCGCTGCCGGTGTTGTCACGGAAGACCCCGGCAAATTCGGTAAGGTTCTGATCCTGCAGCTGCTGCCCGGTACCCAGGGCATCTACGGCCTGCTGATCGCCTTCATGACCCTGTCCAACATCGGCGTGCTGGGCACCCCGAAAGAGGTCACATTTGCCCAGGGCCTGATGTATCTGTTCGCCGGTATCCTGATGGGCGTTGCGGGCCTGATCTCCGCCAAGTGGCAGGCCAGAGCTTCCGTCTCCGGCATCAGCCTGCTGGCCAAGCGCCCCGATCAGTTTGGTAAAGCGATGATCTTCCCGGCCATGGTGGAAACGTACGCCGTTCTGGCCCTGCTGGTTTCGCTGCTGTGCGTGGCAAATATCGGCAACATCGCCATCTGATCGTTTTGACTGCTTCGGGAGGGGCACTTCCACATGACAGGTTTAGACACAATTTTGCAGGCGATCGCACAGGACACCAAAAAAAGCTGTGACGGGATTCTGCAGGAATACCGGCAGAAAGCCGCTGCCATCGAGCAGGATACGCAAAAGCAGCTGGCAGCACTGCAGGAGGATTCCGCCAGAAAAATAGCCGCTTTGCAGCAGGAATCCAGCGAGCGCGCCGCCTCGGCCGCTCAGCTCTCCCGCCGCCGCGGCGTTCTCAGTCAGAAGCAGAAGATCATCGCTTCGATGATCGACGAGGCCCGGAAAACCCTGTGCGAACTGCCGGATGACCAATATTTTTCCACCCTGATTTCTCTGGGCCGCCAGTATGCGCTGCCGCAGCCCGGGGTTCTCGTTCTGGGGCCCAGGGATCACGCGCGCATGCCCGCGGATTTTCTCGCCAAAATGAACGCAGCCCTGCCCGCGGGCGCCTCCCTCACCCTGCAGGATGAGGCGGACCCCCGTGCCCAGGATGGTTTTCTCCTTTTGTACGGCGGCATCGAGGAAAACTGTACGTTCCGCGCCTTGTTTACAGCCAAACAGGAAGAGCTGCAGGACAAGGTGCAGCAGATGCTGTTCGCATGACCCCACGATGACGGGGATCATTCCATGAAAGGAGGAAGACCGAATGGCAGAAATGTATACCTATGCGGTGGCCCGGGTGCGTTGCCGCGAAATGGCGCTACTGACCCGGGCGGATCTCAGCCGCCTGATGCAGTGCCAGACCGAGGAAGAATGTCTGCGCACCCTGCAGGACAAGGGCTGGGGGAAGGACACCGCCACCCATCTCTCCGCAGAAGAAATGCTGATCGAAGAGGACCGGAAGATCTGGAGCTTTATCGGCGAACTGGTCCACGACCCCGGCGTTTTCGATGTACTGCGTCTTCCCAAGGACTTTAACAATCTGAAGGCCGCCGTAAAAAGCGTGATCACCAAGGTAACCCCCCCGCACATCTATATGAGCGGCGGCACGGTACCGCCGGAGACCATGCAGCGGGCGGTTGAGCAGAATGATTTTTCGCTGCTGCCGGATTTCCTGGCCGAACCCGGGCGCGAGGCAGCCTCGCTGCTGCTGCAGACGCGGGACGGTCAGCGGTGCGACATTCTTCTGGACCGCGCCTGCCTGATGGCCGTGCAGAAAGCGGCCGAAAGCAGCGAGTGCGATCTTCTGCGGGAATATGCCGAACTGACCACCGCCATCGCCGATATTAAAATCGCCGTGCGCGCCCAGAAAACCGGGAAAAACCGTGCATTTTTGCAGGAGGCTCTGGCTCCCTGCCGCACGCTGTCCCTGGATTCGCTGACGGCCGCCGCGCTGAAAAGCCGCGATGACCTGCTTAGTTACCTGATGCTGACCCCGTATGCACCGGCCGTCGAAGCCCTGAAGGATTCGGCCTCCGCTTTTGAAAAGTGGTGCGACGACCGCGTGATCGAACTGATCCGCGGCCAGAAATACGAGGCCTTCACGTTGGGGCCGCTGGTTGCCTATATCCTCGCCCGCCAGAATGAAATCAGCACGGTCCGTGTGCTGCTGGCCGGGAAACGGAATCACATGGATGACAGTCTCATCCAGGAAAGGCTGAGGGATTTGTATGTATAAAGCGGCTGTAATCGGAGATTACGACAGCATTTACGGCTTTGGGGCCCTTGGTCTGGATGTGTTTCCCACCGACGGGGACCTGACCCAGGCTGCCCATCAGCTGCGCCGTCTGTGCGAGGGCAACTACGCCGTGGTTTATATTACCGAGGCGCTGGCCCAGGAACTTTCCCACGAGCTGGAGCATTACAGTACCGCCCCCCTGCCGGCCATTATCCCCATCCCCGGGGTAACGGGCAACACCGGCGTGGGCATCGGGAATGTGAAACATTTTGTGGAACAGGCGGTTGGCTCTGATATTATTTTTAACGACAAAAACGGATAAGTCCGGCTGCTTTGGCAGCACCTTTTCACTATTTTGAAGAAAGGACGTCCCTTTCCCCCATGGGAAAGAGGACCATGGTTTCAACTATGAGCAGTGGCACGATCAAAAAAGTAGCCGGCCCGCTGGTCATCGCCGAAGGCATGCGCGACGCAAACATGTTCGACGTGGTGCGCGTCAGCCGTCACCGCCTGATCGGTGAGATCATCGAGATGCACGGCGATCAGGCCTCGATTCAGGTTTATGAGGAGACGTCGGGCCTGGGGCCCGGTGAACCGGTGGAGAGCACCGGCACCCCCATGAGCGTCGAGCTGGGGCCTGGCCTGATTGGCAGTATTTACGACGGCATTCAGCGCCCGCTGGATGACATCATGAAAATTTCGGGCAACAGCCTGCAGCGCGGCGTGGAAGTGCCGGCACTGAAGCGCGACCTGACTTGGCATTTTGTCCCCTGTGTGAAGCCCGGCGATACGGTGCGCGGAGGCGACATCATCGGTACCGTTCAGGAGACCGAGGTTGTCACACAGAAAATTATGCTTCCGCCCGATACCTTCGGCACGATCAAATCCATTCAGGAGGGCACCTACACGGTCACCGAACCCGTGGGCACCCTGACCCTGTCGAACGGCGGCGAGGTTCCGCTGACGCTGATGCAGCGCTGGCCGGTGCGCCGCGGCCGCCCCTATAAGCAGAAGCTGTCCCCCGATAAGCCCCTGGTCACCGGCCAGCGGGTCATCGACACCCTGTTCCCCATCGCCAAAGGCGGCGTGGCCGCCGTTCCCGGCCCCTTCGGCAGCGGTAAAACCGTGGTACAGCATCAGCTGGCCAAATGGGCCGAGGCTGATATCGTGGTTTATATCGGCTGCGGCGAGCGCGGAAACGAGATGACGGACGTTCTGAACGAATTCCCCGAGCTGATCGATCCCAAAACCGGCTATTCCCTGATGAAGCGCACGGTGCTGATCGCCAACACCTCCGATATGCCCGTGGCCGCCCGTGAGGCTTCCATCTACACCGGCATCACCATCGCCGAATATTTCCGCGACATGGGGTACTCCGTTGCCCTGATGGCCGACTCCACCTCCCGCTGGGCCGAGGCTCTGCGTGAAATGTCCGGCCGTCTGGAGGAAATGCCCGGTGAAGAAGGCTACCCGGCTTACCTGGGCTCCCGTCTGGCGCAGTTTTATGAACGTGCCGGTCACGTCATTTCACTGGGAAAAGAAGGCCGCGAGGGTCAGCTGTCCGCCATCGGCGCCGTCTCACCGCCCGGCGGTGATATTTCCGAGCCGGTCTCCCAGGCGACGCTTCGCATCGTCAAGGTATTCTGGGGTCTGGACGCCGAACTGGCGCAT
>JBJEQH010000146.1:0-10653 GCA_051881655.1 Candidatus Heritagella sp.
AAAAGGAAAAGCGGGAGGAGAATATCGTCGAGGGCCGCAGCCTGCTGGAAAAGGAACTGCGGCGCAACGGCATCGAGATGACCGACGAGCTGCTGCAGATGATGCTGGAGACCATCGGCCGCCACAAGAGCTGTGCGACCACCGACGATATGTTCGCGGCCATCGGGTACGGCGGCATCCAGCTGTGGAAGGTGCTGCCCCGGGTGCGGGACGAGTGGCTGAAAATGAAAAAGACGGCCGAGGCCGCCGCGGAAACGTCCCCCGCCGCGCCGGTTCCCGAAAAACCGGCGGCCCCGCCCCGCGCCCGCAAGGCGGCCAGCGGGGTGCTGATCGAGGGGATGGACAACTGTCTGGTCAAATTCTCGCGCTGCTGCAACCCGCTGCCCGGGGATGAGATCATCGGCTTTATCACCCGGGGGTACGGCGTGTCCATCCACAAGCGCAGCTGCACCAACGTGCCCCAGGAACTGGCCGCCTGCCAGGAGCCGGAGCGCTGGGTCAATGCCCGGTGGGAATCGGATGTGCAGGAGGAGTTTAAGTCCACGCTGGAGATTATGGCAACCGACCGCAGCGGCCTGCTGGCGGATGTGACCCAGCAGCTGTTCAATATGCATCTGTTCATTCACTCGCTCAATTCCCGCGAGCTGAAGGACGGCGTGGCGGTGATCAACGCCACCATTACGGTCAACGGGCGCGACCACCTGGAGCAGGTGATCAACCGCCTGAAAAATGTGAAGAGCGTGCAGTCGGTACGGCGCAGCTGAGACAGGAAAGGGAGAGGATTATGCGGGTATGGGGCATTCCCAACGGGGAACTGCAGGAGAACTGCTGGATGGTGCAGGATGAGGAGAGCGGCCGGATGCTGGTGATCGACCCCGGCCTTTTCACCCCGGAGATCCGCCGGGCGGCGGAGGATAACGGAAAGGTGGAGAAAATCCTGCTGACCCACGGCCACTATGACCACATGGGCGGCGCCCGGGCCCTGTCGGAGGCGACGGGGGCGCCGGTATATCTGCTGAAAGAGGAAAAAGCGCTGCTGCTGGATCCGAAATGCAACCTGTCGGCGTATTTCGGCGGGGCGGTGGACGTGCCGGAGGACATCCGCCTTCTGGAGGACGGGGAGGAGTTTTTCCTGGGAAAAGCCCGCTTTACCGTTTGGGCCACCCCCGGCCACACCGGCGGCAGCTGCTGCTACGGGTGCGGGGAGGAAAACCTGCTGTTCTCCGGGGATACGCTGTTTCAGGGGTCCTGCGGGCGCACGGATTTCCCCACCGGCAGCGCGCGGGACATGGCCCGGTCGCTGAAAAAGCTGCGGGACCTGCCCGCGGAGACGGCGGTTTACCCCGGCCACGGGGACACCACCACCATCGGGGAGGAAGTGCGCCGCAATCCCTACATGAGGGGGCATCTGTGATGAAGTGTTATCTGCAGGGCCACCGGTTCCACTATGAGATGGAGAACCTGGCCCGGCTGTTCTTTCCCTGTGAAAAAATCGAGATGAAGTACGCCCTGCCCCCCGAAAAGCGGGAGGAGAACGACATTGCGTTTCTGTCCATTGCCTCAGAGGGGCAGGCGGCGCGGTTTACCGTGTGGTTTTCCCCCCTGGGGGAGGAGACCATCCGGGAGGAGCAGTGCGTGCCGGACGGCACCCTTCTCCCCGCGGCGGAGCAGGAGCGGCGGCTGGGCGTGATGTTCTTCTCCGTGCTGCAGCGCGCAACGGGCCAGCGCCCGGCGTGGGGCATCATCACGGGCATCCATCCGGTCAAACTCCTGCGGCAGAAAAGCGATGAGATGGGAGAGCCGGCCGCCGTGCGCCTGTTCCGGGAGGACTGGCTGGTGCAGGAGGAGAAGCTCTCGCTGCTTACGCGGGTGATGAAGGTGCAGGCCCCCTATGTGGCGCTGACAATGGAGGACACCTGCAGCCTGTACCTGTCGGTGCCGTTCTGCCCCAGCCGGTGCTCGTACTGCTCGTTTATCTCGCAGTCGGTGGAGGGGGCCAAAAAGCTGATCCCCGAGTACGCCCGGCTGATGCTGCGGGAGATCGCCGAAACGGCGGAGGTGGTGCGCCGCCTGGGCCTTACGGTACAGTCGGTGTATGTGGGCGGGGGCACCCCCACCACGTTCTCGGCGGAGCAGCTCTCGGCCATGCTGCAGGCGGTGCGGCAGTCGTTCGATCTGTCGGCCTGCCGGGAGATCACGGTGGAGGCCGGGCGCCCGGATACGGTGACGCCCGAAAAGCTGCAGGCTTTGCTCGAACAGGGGGTGACGCGCATCAGCATCAATCCCCAGAGCATGCACGACGACGTGCTGCGGGCCATCGGCCGCCGCCATACGGCGGAGGACACCCGCCGGGCGTTCTCTCTGGCGCGGGAGATGGGCTTTGACAATATCAACATGGATCTGATCGCCGGGCTGCCGCTGGATACCCCGGAGAAATTCCGCCAGACCCTGGAGGAAGTGTGCGCAATGGACCCCGAGAGCGTGACGGTCCACACCCTGGCGCTCAAGCACGCGGCGCGCATGATGCGGGATGAGGAGGTGCGGGAGCGCCACCGCAGCAGCCAGAATGCCGCCGTCATGGTGCAGGACGCCGGGGAAAAGCTGACCCGGGAGGGGTATGCGCCCTATTACCTGTACCGCCAGAGCCGGATGGCCGGCAACCTGGAGAATACGGGCTGGGCCAAACCGGGGAAGGAGTGCCTTTACAACATCATCACCATGGACGAGATCCACACCGTCCTCAGCTGCGGGGCCGGCGGGGTGACCAAGCTGTGCGACCCGTTTTCCACGGATATCGAGCGCATTTTCAATTTTAAATACTCCTATGAATACGTCAGCCAGTTTGACGAAATTCTGGAGAGGAAAAAGGGAATTGAGGAGATCTACGCCCGGTTCCGGGCGCGGGCCGGCCGGTAAGGGGGCCCTGTGGGGAAAAAGCGCCGTTTGTTTATAGATTATTTACAGGCGCGGGGGGCTTTGTGCCTTGCTTTTTTGCGGGGAGTGGTCTATAATATTTCCATTAAGAAGGACCGTTTTCAGGGTCCGGGAAAAACGGAGGTCCCCTCTTTCGGGGGCGGCCAACTTGTGAAGGAGTGTGTTTGATGAGCGTTTTTGACGATATTCTGACGACAGCGAAAAATGCGGCGGATGTTGTGGGGAAAAAAGCGGTACAGGTGAAGGATATCTCCCGCCTGCGGCTGAACATTATCGAGCTGAATAAGGAAATCGGCCGCAATTTCGAGGCGCTGGGCCGTCTGGTGTATGATGCCAGCAAAACCGGCAATTCCTATGATGTGAACGACAGTGTGGCGGCCATTGACGAATTGTATGAGGAGCTGAGCGTCCTCAGCGATGAGATGAACCGCCTGCGCGGCCGTGTGGTGTGCCCGTGCTGCGGCAAGGAGAATACCCTGGACGCCACCTTCTGCAGCAAGTGCGGCAACCGCCTGCCCGAGCAGGAGAAAGAGGAGGAAAAGCCGGAAGAGGAAGAACCCGCAGAGGAGATCCCGGTGACCGGGGAAGAAGCGGAGGAGTTTGAGGAGGAGGAGCAGGTCGCTCCTGCCGCCGAGGCGCCCCGCGCGGCCGCGGAAGAGGAAGAAAAACCGGAGGAATAACGGGAAAACCCGTTGAGTCGGAGAAGAGGGGCGCCCTGTCACCCCTCTTTTCTTATGCCCGTCCGCCTGCCCGGCATAAATCGTCGGGAGCGCCCCTATAGATAGAAAGACCGCGCGGGGACGGATGGAGTTAAACAGGAGTGTGACAAGATGCGAAACGAGAAGAGGACCGGGACGGCGGGCGCCGTAAAAAAGAGGAGCAGCCGCCAGAGCTTTCTGCACGGCGCCCTGATTCTGACCATGGCCATCGTCCTGGTAAAGGTGATCGGCGCCCTGTTCAAAATCCCGCTGAACTGGATTATCACCGAGGACGGTATGGGATATTTCAGCACCGCCTATAATTTCTACAGCCCCATTTTCAGCCTGGCGACGGCGGGCTTTCCCATCGCCATTGCCCGCATGGTATCGGAGAACCACGCCAAGGGCAATTACCGCGATATCCGCATGATCCACCGGGCTTCGATCCCGATTTTCCTCACCACGGGCACCCTGGGCTTTCTGATTATGGAGCTGGGCGCGCGCTCGTATGTGGGGATTGTGGGCAATGAGAACGCGCTGCCCTCGATGGTGGTGCTGGCCCCGGCCATCCTGTTCAGCTGCCTTTCCTCGATTTACCGCGGGTATTACGAGGGACTGGGCAACATGTACCCCACCGCCCTGAGCGAGATTATCGAGGCGCTGGGCAAGCTGGTCATCGGCCTGGCCGCGGCGGCCGGGGTGATCGCCTACGGCATGAACGAGTATGCCGCCAGCGGCACGGTGTTCGGACAGATGGTCTCTTCCGAGGAGTTCGCCCGGGCGGCCACGCTGCCTTATGCGGCGGCGGGCGCCATTTTCGGCGTGACCGTGGGCTCGCTGCTCAGCTTCCTGTTCCTGTTCATCCGGCACCGCCGCCGGGGGGACGGCATCGGCAAGGAAGAGCTGAAAAACTCCCACCCCTCGCACACCATGCACTACACGGTAATAAAGCTGATTAAAATCGCCATCCCCATCGGCATCGGCTCGCTGCTGGTCAACGTGGCCAATCTGGTGGATACCACGTTCCTGCAGACGCGCATCAGCGATATCATGAACAGCTCCGGTGAGGTGCTACTGGATATGTACAAGGGGCTGATCCCCGACTATAACCTCGCCAACCCCGATTCCATTCCCAATTACCTGTACGGCTGCTATGCCAACGCCCTGACGCTGTATATGCTGATTCCCGCCATCACCCAGGCCTTCGGCATCAGCGCCCTGCCCAATGTGACGGGGGCCTGGACCCGGGGCAACCGCAAGGAGATCAAGCAGAGCATCGAGACGGTCATCCGCGTGACCGCGCTGGTGGCCATCCCGGCCGGGCTGGGTATGAGCGCCCTGGCAAAGCCCATTGTAGAGCTGATTTACGGCAGCCGCGGCGCGTCGGACATTATCGCCCGGGTGCTGGTAATTATGGGCATCGGCGCCATCTTCACCTCCCTGAGCACCCCGCTGCAGAGTATGCTGCAGGCAGTGGGCCGGGTGGACCTGCCGGTGAAGCTGCTGGTGGTGGGCCTGGTCATCAAGGTCGCGCTGAACTACACGCTGTGCGGCATTCCGGAGATCAACATCCTGGGCGCCGGGACCGGCACGGTGGTGTGCTATGCGTTTATCACCGTGATGTCCATCGTGTGCCTGTGCCGGGTGACGGGGATTACCCTCAATTTTGTCTCCGTTCTGGTAAAGCCCCTGATTGCCGGGGGGCTGTGCGCCCTCTCGGCGTACCTGTCGCAGAGCCTGCTCGGTATGCTGATTTCGGGGAAGATCGCGACCATTCTGGCCATTGGGGTGGCGTGCGTCGTGTATGTGGTGGCCCTGCTGTGCCTGAAGGCTATCCAGCGCAGTGACGTCCAAATGCTGCCCAAAGGACAAAAAATCGCAAAACTACTTGAAAAGCACGGCTGGATCAGTTAAAATGATAAAGATTTCGCGTTTTGCAACAGGGAGAGAGAGGAGAGACGTTTTTTGGTGGATTTTCAAAAAAAAGACCGGTATACGCTGGACGATTTGCTGACCATCATGGCCATTCTCCGTTCCCCCGGCGGCTGCCCCTGGGACCGGGAGCAGACCCACCGCTCGGTGCGCGCCAATTTCATCGAGGAGACGTATGAAGCGGTCGAGGCCATCGACACGGACAATGCACAGCTGCTCGAGGAGGAACTGGGGGACGTACTGCTGCAGGTGGTGCTGCATGCCCGCATGGAGGAGGAAGCCGGACGGTTCTCCTTTGCGGATGTGGTAAACGGTGTGGCCCAGAAGCTGGTGCTGCGCCATCCCCATGTGTTCGGCGATGTGACGGTATCGGGTACCGGGCAGGCGCTGGATAACTGGGATGCCATTAAAAAGCAGAGCAAAAACCAGCAGACCACGGCGGAGGTGCTGAAAAGCGTGTCGCCGGCCTTGCCCGCCCTGATGCGCAGCGACAAGCTGCAAAAAAAGGCGGAAAAGGCGCTGGGCGCACCGGCCGGACAGGCCGGGGCTGCGGCTGATTCGGCGTTGCGAAAAGCGGAAGCTGCCGCTGCGGACGGCACCCCGGAGGAAAAGAAACAGACAGCGGGCGATCTGCTGTTTGCCTGTGTGGGGCTGCTGCGCCGGATGGGGCAGGAACCGGAAGAAGCGCTGTATCAGGCCAACGAGCGGTTTATCCGCCGGTTTGAAGAGGCCGAAAGCACAGCTTCTCTGCGCGGTGCTGCCGGGCGGGAACTCTCTTCACGGGAAAAGGCCCGTATTTGGCAGCCCGAAGAATAAATCCGGATAATGTTCCGGGAAAATACTGGATGGAGGTTCAAGGATTATGAACAAAACCGAACTGATCAATGTGGTAAAGGAAAAAACCGGCCTTTCGAAGAAAGATGCCGAGCAGGCGGTCAATGCCGTACTGGATACCGTAACGGAAGAACTGGTCAAGGGCGAAAAGGTGCAGATTGTGGGCTTTGGCACGTTTGAAGTGCGCAGCCGCAGCGCCCGTCAGGGCCGCGACCCCCGCACCAACCAGCCCATCACCATCGCGGCTTCCAAGTCCCCCGCCTTCAAGGCCGGCAAGGCTTTCAAGGAAGCGGTTGACAAATAAGCTCTGCGGATAAAAACGGCTGCGGAAACGGCGGGAAATCCGCCGGATTTTGGGCCGGACGGGGCGCCGGTCTGCCGCCATGGGCAGAAAGGCGCCTCTTTTTGCGAAAAGAACTTTTTCTGCGGAAAGAATGTTTCGCGAAAAAATATGGCAAAAGAATCCTGCAAAGGGCTTCTCTGCGGAAAAATTTCCGCGGAGAGGCGTTTTCGGGAAAAGGGAGGAAGAAAAATGCGGCTGGATAAATATCTGAAGGTGTCCCGTCTGATCAAGCGCCGCACCGTTGCCAACGAGGCGTGCGATGCCGGCCGCGTGCTGGTCAACGGCAAGCCGGCCCGGGCTTCGTATGATGTGAAGGTCGGGGACATTCTGACGGTGCAGCTGGGCGCCCGCGAGCTGCGGGCCGAGGTGCTGCAGGTCAGCGAGACCGTGCGCAAGGAAGAGGCCGGCGAGCTGTACCGGATCCTCGAATAAAAGGGAGAAAAGCAGAACCGGCGGAATTTCTTTCCGCCGGTTTTTCCTTTGCCGGAACGTCTCCGCGCGGCGCCGGAAAGGGGCCGGGGCGCGGGTTCTGCGGGAAACGGCCGGAGAAAAAAGCGGCGCGGAGAGGGGGACCGGGCGGCCGGTGGGCCGGAGGGGGACGATATGTTGTCTTTGTGAACAAAAAGCGGAAACTCCCGCGCAAACTGTCTTCCTATGTGACGAAAATTTACAGGGAACACCAGTTTGCTTGCTTTTTTCCCCCGGATTGAGTAGAATAAAGCTATCAAAAAGGGACACAAAGGGGTGGGGCACAGTATGCAGCAGCTTTTCCTGGTGGAGACGGCCGGTCTGCGTCTGCCCTGCGGAAAATGGGAAGCGGTGTCCTGAAGCTGTGGGCTGTGCCATATTCCGGCGCGGCTTTTTTTATTGGCCCCGCGAAGCGGCGGCGGATCCCCAGTGAGAGCTGGCAGCCAGGCGCCAGTGAAAGAAAGGAAGTTGTGATTCATGAGGAAAAAAGTAGCGGTCATTATGGGCAGCGACAGCGACCTGCCGGTTGTGAGCAAGGCGCTTACCCGCCTGAAGAGTTTGTCGATCCCCTATGAGGCCCATGTGATGTCGGCCCACCGCACCCCCCAGGCCGCCGCGGACTTTGCCGCCCATGCCGAGGAGAACGGCTTTGGGGTGATCATCGCCTGCGCCGGGATGGCGGCCCATCTGGGCGGTGTGCTGGCGGCCTATACCACGCTGCCGGTGATCGGCGTGCCGATCCGCTCGTCCTTCGACGGGCTGGACGCGCTGCTGGCCACGGTGCAGATGCCCACGGGAATCCCGGTGGCCACGGTGGCGGTCAACGGGGCCGAGAACGCGGCCGTGCTGGCGGCCGAAATGCTGGCCCTGTCCGATGACGGGCTGAAAGAACAGCTGCGGGCCATGAAGGACAGCATGCGGGAGGGCGTGGAGAAAAAAGACGCCGCCCTGCAGGAAAAGCTGAAAGAACTGTAAAACGGTTGAGAGAGACAGGATAAAGAGGAGGAACTTTTCCATGAAGAGCTTCAGCGAGAGTTACAAGGCAGCCGGTGTGGACGTAACGGCCGGCTATAAAGCCGTGGAACTGATGAAACAGCACGTGGCCCGCACGCAGATTCCCGGGGTGGTCTCGGGCATCGGCGGTTTCGGCGGCCTGTTCCAGCCGGACCTGGGCGGGATGAAAACCCCCATTCTGGTATCCGGTACCGACGGCGTGGGCACCAAGCTGCGCATTGCGTTCCTGATGGACAAGCACGATACCGTGGGCATCGACTGCGTGGCCATGTGCGTCAACGATGTGGTGTGCTGCGGGGCGCAGCCGCTGTTCTTCCTGGACTATCTGGCGCTGGGGAAGAACGTGCCCGAAAAGGTGGCCGAAATCGTCTCCGGCGTGGCGGAGGGCTGCGTGCAGTCCGGCTGCGCGCTGATCGGCGGCGAGACCGCCGAGATGCCCGGCTTCTATCCGGTGAACGAGTATGATCTGGCCGGTTTCTCGGTGGGCATGGTGGACCGCGACCGGATCGTGGACGGCAGCCGCCTGCAGAAGGGCGACGTACTGATCGGCCTTGCCTCCACCGGTGTGCACAGCAACGGCTTCTCCCTGGTGCGCAAGGTGTTCGACGTGAACAGCCGGAACCTGTCGGTGTACCGCGACGAGCTGGGCATGACCCTGGGCGAGTGCCTGCTGACCCCCACGAAGATCTATGTAAAGCCGGTGCTGCGCGCCATGCGGGAGGCCGACGTCAAGGCCGTCTCCCACATTACCGGCGGCGGTTTCTATGAGAATATCCCGCGTATGCTGAAAGACGACTGCAGCGCGAAGATCGAGAAGGCGGCGGTGCCGCACCTGCCCATTTTTGACCTGATCGCCAAAGAGGGCAACATCCCCGAGCGGGATATGTACAACACCTTCAACATGGGCATGGGCATGTGCATGGCCGTCGCCAAAGAGGACGCGGACAAGGCCCTGGCAGCCCTGAAGGCCGAGGGCCAGGACGCCGTGGTTGTCGGTGAGATTGTGGACGGCGACAAGGGAGTTATTGTATGCTGAACATTGTGGTGCTGGTTTCCGGCGGCGGCACCAATCTGCAGGCGCTGCTGGATGCCGAGCGGGCCGGGCAGATCCCCGGGGGAAAAATCACCTGTGTGATCGCTTCGCGCCCGGACGCCTACGCGCTGACCCGCGCGGAAAATGCCGGCGTGCCCACCCGGGTGCTGGCCCGCCGGGAGTATCCGGACGTCCATGCGTACAGCCGGGCGATGGTGCAGGCCCTGCAGGAGGAAAAGGCGGATCTGGTGATTTACGCCGGGTTTATGACCATTCTGGACGAGAGCGTGTGCCGGGCCTTTGCCAATAAAATGATGAACGTCCACCCGGCCCTGATCCCCTCTTTCTGCGGGAAGGGGTATTACGGCCTGCACGTCCATGAGGCGGCGCTGAAAAAGGGTGTGAAGGTCAGCGGCGCCACGGTGCATTTTGTCACCGAGGAGTGCGACGGCGGCCCGATCATTCTGCAAAAGGCCGTGGCCGTAGAGGAGGGGGACACCCCCGAGACGCTGCAGCGGCGGATTATGGAACAGGCGGAGTGGAAAATCCTGCCCCAGGCGGCGGCGCTGTTCTGCGCCGGGCGGCTGCGGGTCGAGGACGGAATCGTTCATATTCTGGAGGAAAACGGGAGAGACGGAAAGGAGAAACGGAATGGAACTTTTTGATCTGAGAAAAGAACTGGCCGAAAACAGCTACCCCGGCCGCGGCATTGTGATCGGCCAGAGCGAGGACGGCCGCTTTGCGGCGATTGCCTATTTCATCATGGGCCGCAGCGTGAACAGCCGCAACCGCGTGTTTGTGGAGGACGGAGAGGGCCTGCGCACCCGGGCGTTTGATCCCAGCAAGCTCAGCGATCCCTCGCTGGTCATCTATGCGCCGGTGCGCGTGCTGGGGAACGCCACCGTGGTGACCAACGGCGACCAGACCGACACGGTGTACGACTTTATGAAAGAGGGCAAAACCTTTGAGGAGGCCCTGTGCACCCGCACCTTCGAGCCGGACGCTCCCAACTACACCCCCCGCATTTCCGGCGTGGTTGAGCGCACGGACGGCGCCTTTACCTATAAGCTGTCGATCCTGAAGAGCGGCGACGGGGATCCCGATGCGCCCGAGCGCTTCTTCTTTGCGTATACGCCCAAGGCCGGCAAGGGCCATTTCCTGCACACCTACCGCTGCGACGGCAACCCCATCCCCTCCTTTGACGGGGAGCCCACTCCGGTGAAGATCGAGGGCGATCTGGATGCGTTCACCCGCCTGGTGTGGGAGAACCTGAACGAGGACAACAAGGTCTCGCTGTTCACCCGCTTTATCAATCTGGAGACCGGGGAATGGGAGAGCCGGATTGTAAATAAGAACCAATAAGGATCAGGACTCTTTTCCGCCCGGACCGGGCAAAA
>JBJEQH010000147.1:0-2359 GCA_051881655.1 Candidatus Heritagella sp.
GTTCTTCACAGAATACCTGTTTTGCCGAAAAAAGTCAATATTGGGGGAAGGAATGTCACACGAATGGAATGAGAAAAAAACACATATAGGTAAAGGGGGGAGGGAGAAAAATGATGAACCGGATATGGCCCCTTCTGATTTTGGCAGCGGTCCTCTGTGCGGGGATAACCGGCCGGATCGAAGAAGTGGGGAGTGGAATGATGAACGGTGCCGCCCAGGCGGTAACCCTCAGCCTGCAGCTGCTGGGAGGGATGGCACTGTGGAGCGGGCTGCTGGAAGTGGCACGGCAAAACGGGCTGACCCGAAAGCTCGCGCAGGGGGTGCGCCCTATCCTCTCCCGCTTTCTGCCGGGAATTGGGGAAAAGGGGATGCAGGCGGTTTCAATGAATCTGATTGCGAATCTGTTGGGGATGGGCAATGCGGCGACGCCCTTTGGCCTGCAGGCCATGCAGAGGATGCGCAGCGGCCCGAAAGAGGGGGAGAATACGCGGCTGCGCCGGTCAAGGGCACGGTTTGTTGTTTTGAACACGGCCTCTGTACAGATCATCCCCACCACCGTTCTTTTTCTCCGCCAGGCGGCGGGATCGAAAAATCCGGCCGGCATTCTGCCGGGGGTATGGGTGACCACCCTATTGTCCCTGTGCACAGCCTGCCTGGCCCTTTGGCTGATACAGAAAGGAAGAAAGGGATGATGGAGCAAATCGGTTCATGGGTGATGCCGGGGTTTATGGCGTTAATCCTTCTGGGGGCGATCATCAAAGGGGTGCCGGTGTTCGATGCCTTTCTGGAGGGGGCCCGCGAGGGGATTCAGACGTGTGTGCGCATTCTTCCCACCCTCATCGGACTGCTGACGGCTGTGGAAATGTGCCGGGTATCGGGACTGTTCGATCTGGGAACCTCCATGCTGGCCCCGTTTCTCCAGTCACTGGGAATCCCGCGGGAAGTGATTCCTCTTTTCCTTCTGAGGCCTTTCTCCGGAGGGGGCAGTACCGCCCTTACCTCCTCCATTTTGCAGCAAAGCGGGCCGGATTCCCCTGCGGGTTGGATTGCCAGCGTGATGATGGGATCCAGTGAGACGACCTTCTATGCTTTATCGGTTTATTATGGAGCCATCGGGGAAAAACCGGACCGAGGGGTGCTTCCTGCGGCGCTTTTGGGAGATGTGGCGGTATTTGTGGGGGCGTGTCTTTGTTTTTCCTGGTGGGGAAACGGATAAAAGCCGCGGAAAAATGCATCTTCCACGGCTTTTATAAAATTCCAGGCAATTCATAAGTTTCCGGCGATTATTCGAATTGCCGGCAATTATTCGGCTTCCCTGCGTCGGAACTGGACAACGTTGATGGCCATAAAACCGGCTGCCAGGAAGAACACAACTGCCGTCCAGACAAAGGGGAGGCGGCTGCCCAGCATGTAGATAAATCCGGCAAACAGGGCCCCGCCCATCATCCCCAGATTGCGCGTGGAGTTGAACATACCGGCGAGGATTCCATAGCTGTTTTCTCTGGCGCCGCAGCGGGTTGCCAGAGACTGCAGCACCGGCAGATACATGGCATTGATGCAATAGTACAGAATGGAGCAGCCCAAAAAGCCATTCAGATTGCCCACCATGGCGACCGACAGGGCAAAAACACCGCACAGCGCCAAAATACCGACGGCACTCAGCCGGATATTGGTATGCCGGGAGAGCCACACCGTCACCGTGACGTTCATCAGCAGCCCAATTAACCCCACAGCCGCTTTAATCACACCGTTATATGTGGTGGGAAAATCCAATTCCGCTTTGATAAAATAATTGAACGCCTGATCAAAGGCATAAGTACCAAAGCTGGCCAAAAAGGTTACCGCCAGAAACACCGCGACGGGCCCATTCAAAAACTTGCCGGAACCGGACAGCAGCCGTATCGGATTGTTTTGGCGCAGAATCTGCAGCGGCCGGTAGGGCGCTTGCCGGTCCGTACCGGTCTGATAGCTCTCCGGAAGAAAGAGAAGGATCCCCAGTCCCAGCAAAACCATGAGAATGATTTGAACAAGGAAGGCGAGAGAAATCGAGAGGTCCCCCAGCACCCCGCCGAGCAAATATCCGATGGCACAGGAAACGGTGATGGTGGCTGCCAGATAGGACATATACTTGGCACGGTTATCCGGTGTGGTGATATCACTGACATAGGCCATGCTGCACACCTGATTGGCGCAGGCAAAGAAACCGGCCAGGAATCGGGCCGGAACCAGCGCCCATATGGTTGTGGAGAGTGAGAACAGCAGCTGACCCAGGGCATATCCCAGCGACATCACACACAGGCACCGGGCGCGGCCGCGGGTATCGGCCGTTTTTCCCCAAAAGGGGGCAAACAGAAAGGAG
>JBJEQH010000148.1:0-2329 GCA_051881655.1 Candidatus Heritagella sp.
TGAATGGAGGTCAGATCGAAATACCCCTGCTGCCGGCACAGAACCATAAATTCGCTCAAATCCAGCTTGGCTTTTTTCAGGTTTTCGCGGTACAGCTTCCCGTGATCCATCAGGATGGTGGGGGTGCCGTTGAGATATTTGCGCGAGCGCGGGAATTTGTGGGAAATCACGCTGAGCAAAACCGTAACGCCGCCATAGATAAGCATGGCGATCAGCGGCTTCCAGGGCTCCTCCAGCTCGGTGGCCATCTCGGCTGCGATCGAGCCGATGGTAATCCCCGTGATATAGTCAAAAAAATCCAGCTGGGCAATCTGCTTGTGCCCGATAAACTTTGCGATGAGAAACAGTACGGCAAAGGACCCCAGTGCCGTCAGGCACAGGATGAGAAAATCCATGCAATCGCCCCCTTGGGCCTTATTCTGGCCGGGGTATGGGAAAAAAATACGCCGGACACAGGGGGGAATTTTAGGCGGAAGAAATAATTCTTGACAAATATTTAGGACTGTGCTACAGTAAAGATACAAACCGTTGAAGCGGAGATAACGGTGATTATGCTTTCACAGAGAGCCCGGGGGGCTGGGATCCGGGTAAAATTACAGATCATCAAATGGACCGCGGAGGGTGCAGTCAAATGCGTGGGAATGCACGCAGAGTATTCTGCAACGTGGGGGCATACGTCAGTTGCCGGGGGTATGCTGGTACCCCGCTAAGCGCACAGCGGCATCGCTGTGAATCAAGGTGGCACCGCGGATAAAGATTTTATTCGTCCTTGACAGATCGTGTTTCTGTCAGGGATTTTTTTCTGCTCCTTTGACGGAAACGGTCAAAGGAGCATTTTTTTGCGGGAGGAAACCGTCATGAAATTTTCACCGACTCTGGAAGAGGTAAAGAAAATCGCACAGACCGGGCAGTACAAGGTGCTGCCGGTCAGCTGTGAAATTTTATCGGACATCTGTACGCCCATGGAAGCGCTGAAGGTGCTGAAAAACGTGTCCACCCACTGCTATATGCTGGAATCCGTCGCCGAGAAGGAGAAGTGGGGCCGCTACACCTTCCTGGGGTTTGACCCCAAAATGGAGATCACCTGCTCCAACGGCGAGATGAAGGCCGGGAATATCCGCTTTCAAACCGAGGATCCCTCGGCGTTTCTCCGCCAGATTCTGGCCGATTACAAAAGCCCCCGGCTGGAGAATCTCCCCTCCTTTACCGGGGGGCTGGTGGGATATTTCTCCTATGACTACCTCGGGTACAGCGAACCGGCCGTGCGCTCCCGGGCGCAGGACACCGAGGCGTTCAAGGATGTGGACCTGATGCTGTTCGATAAGGTGATCGCCTTTGACCATTTCCGGCAGAAAATCATCCTCATGGTCAATATGCCCCTGGAGGAACCCGAGGTGGGGTATAACCGGGCCGTGATGGAACTGAAACAGATCGTGGAGCTGCTGCGGCACGGGGAGAAGAAGAACGAGCCGGGCGGCCGCCTGACCGGCGAGGTGACCCCGCTGTTTGACCGGGAGACCTACTGCGCCATGGTCCGCAGGGCCCAGTATCATATCCGCGAGGGCGATATCTTCCAGATTGTCCTCTCCAACCGCCTCAGCGCCCCGTTCGAGGGCAGCCTGCTCAACACCTACCGCGTTCTGCGCACGATCAACCCGTCCCCCTATATGTTCTATTTCTCGGGCACGGATGTGGAGGTCGCCGGGGCCTCGCCCGAAACCCTGGTCAAGCTGGAAAACGGCGTGCTGCACACGTTTCCCCTGGCCGGCACCCGGCCGCGGGGAAAGACCGAGGAGGAGGACAAGGCCCTGGAAAGGGATCTGCTGGCGGACGAGAAGGAGCTGGCCGAGCACAATATGCTGGTGGATCTGGGGCGCAACGATCTGGGAAAAATCAGCCGCTTTGGGACGGTCCAGGTGGAAACCCTGCACTCCATCGAGCGGTATTCCCATGTGATGCACATCGGCTCCACCGTGCGCGGGGAAATCCGCGGGGAGTTCGACGCGCTCTCGGCCATCAGCGCGGTGCTCCCGGCCGGAACCCTTTCCGGCGCGCCGAAGATCCGGGCGTGCCAGCTGATTGACGAACTGGAGAACAACAAGCGGGGCATCTACGGCGGCGCCATCGGCTACATCGATTTTACCGGCAATATGGATACCTGCATCGCCATCCGCATCGCTTACAAAAAGAACGGCACCATCTTTATCCGCAGCGGCGCGGGAATCGTCGCCGATTCCGTTCCCGAAAAGGAATATCAGGAATGCATCAACAAAGCTGCCGCCGTGGTCAACGCCGTAAAAAGAGCGGAGGAGGCCGATTTATGATTTTA
>JBJEQH010000149.1:0-2319 GCA_051881655.1 Candidatus Heritagella sp.
ATGAACTTTTCCATACAATAGACATACAAATCCGAGGGCGACAGATCTCTTCCGACGCAGCCCAGGATATGCAGCTGCATCTTCTCCAAATCAAGTATTACATTCATTTCCAGTCCGATTGTGTTCAGGTCTGTGGGTCGTTTAAGAAATTCAGCGGCATTCTCTGTAAGCCTGTTCACAACGAACAGATAAACAAATGCAGAGCTGACTAAATCATCCCGTGAAGCGGTACTGTTTATCAGCTGTTTTTCCTGAGCAAGCGCAATGCACTTATCCTTTAAGGACTGCACATCCTCAGCGGAGAAGCCCTCCGTTTCGATAAGAAACAACTGGATAATCCGTTTTCCTTTAGCCCGGCCATACAGACTGCTGTCATCAAGAACCCTTAATTTCAGCCGGGAATTAAACGCGTCCAGAACATCATTTTCACATGAGAACGGCAAGGAAAAGACGAAAGGTGATATTTCATCCATCTCCCGGTCCACTCGCTTCAAATAAGCCCGGAAACCGATAAAGGCAGCGGCCAGTACCGCCGCAATCACCAGACATGCCGCGCCCACTATGTTGATCTCCGCAGCCCCTTGGTTCACCTTGTCATACACGGCGCACACGATTACGATCAGCGCAAGACCCGCATAGATAAAAAGATGCAGTGCCAGCACAAAATGAATGATGTTTAAAACATGGCGGCGTTTGATAATTTTTAATTCTTTCATCATGCTTTTCTCCTTAAACCCGACCGAAAAATTGCTTCTCGATAACAAACATCACATGATGTCCATCCTGGTTCTCCCGTCGTTTTCGTCGGTGATCAGGGCAATTTCGGAAAAACCTTTTCTGTGCGCGTTTTTAAGCAGCGTATCGGTGATGTGGGCGTCTTTTGCAAAAATCTCCACAAATTTACAGTCGTATATCAGCATCAGCAGCAGGCAGCTGCTTTTCAGAAACTCCTCATAGCTGTGAATATCCGGGCAATTCTCTCCCGGGGGATATGCTTCAAGCTTCAGGAAAACCACAAAATGCGGCTGCTGAATTATCCGGGAAAATTCCGCGCCATCATAGCGCTCTTTCCTGAATAACGCCTCATTCTCCTCCGGGTTGGACCAGGCTTCATTCTGGCTTTCCACGTTATACCAACAGAACGTCTGGATATCGATCCCATCCAGAATCTCTTGCAGAAGGTCATTTCTCCCCTGCGGGACCCTGAAGGATACGCCTCTTATACCCATTGCCGCTTTACCTCCAGACCTCACGTTCCGGCGTAAGGAATGATATACTCTCGCCGGAGATAGAAATATTTTTTGCACTCGATCTCCAATTCCGGTAAATATTCGATAATCACGATTTTTTTGCGGTGATTATAATTGTAATCCAGATCAAGCCAAAGAGGCCAGTTTTTCCAAAATCTTTTTTTACGGCTTTTAATACGCAATTTGTCATCAGCTTTTTTATCTGTCGTAAAACGAACTACCCGGAACGATTTTCCTCTGATTCCATAGAGATCGCAGATACAGGCGTCCTGAATTTCCGTCCAGGGGATAAACCGCTCTCTGCCAAGAGGATTTCTCCCGTGCAAGCCATCCGCCAGAAAACACCACTTTTCGGCGGCCCACAGATTGATATTAACCGATGCGAATAATGCAATGGCCGCTGCAAACAGCAAAATACCCGCGCCCACAACACAAATCAGCTTCTCAAAATTACTGGACTGAATGTACTCTTCCGTGAAGAACAGTGGGATAAACTGATAAATCATCAAAGGGAATACAACCGCTAACACAATGGTCGGAATAATTGAATCGTCATTTTCTTTTAACAGGCAGCGGTATGCTTTCAAACGACCAACTCCCAAACTTTGTTTTTCCTTTGTCTGATTTTAACATATATTCCCGGCTTTGCATAGGGATATGTTTGGTATACTTCGTTATTTGTTCCTCTTTCGTTCCTTTTCCCGTGGGCGCGGCTCCGGCTTGTTTTCCCGGCGGGCGGCTGGTATAATGGCCTTGTCGAAAACGGACTGCGGGAGGGGAAATGATGGCGTCCAGGACCATGCATCTGGCTATAACTTCTCTGCTGCTTGAGGATCTCCCCCTGGGAGATACCGGGCGGCTGATGTTCGGCGCTGTTCTGCCGGATGCCGCCCAAGGAAAAGACAGCCATTTTATCGTCCCTGCCTTTGACGGGGCGCTGAACATCTATGATCTGAGCGCTTTTCGCCGCCGCTTCGGCAAAAGGATCCTGTGGGACGGGCTGTATCTGGGCTATTACCTTCACCTGGTCCAGGACGCGGTATACCGCCGCTTTATTTACGGCGAGCAC